>NZ_JAHWGR010000039.1:0-70686 GCF_020873825.1 Micromonospora sp. DH13 | reverse complement strand
GGCGTTCGGCGTCGCCAGCGCCGCCGTGGTCCGGCGGCCGATCTGGGTGTTCCTCGGCGGGGCGGGCTGGCTGGTGTTCGTCGAGGGGCTGCTGGGAAAGCTGCGCGCGCCGCTGCCGTTCTCGGCGTTCCTCGACGGCACCGCCGGGGACCGGGCCGCCCTGCTGGTCCTGGCCGGATGGACGGCGACGGCGCTGGTCGCCGCCGGGTGGGGGGTGGGCCGGGACGTGACCGGCGAGTGACCGCCACAGGTGGACGTCGCCGGTGGAGTCAGCGGTCGCCGGCGGTCGCGCCGACGGGCTCGGCCTCGCCGGACGCGTCGGCCTGCTCCAACCGGCGGGCCCGCCGCCGCAGCCACCAGGTGCTGCCGAGGCCGGCGAGGACGGCGAGGACCAGCCCCGCCCAGGAGATGTCCTTGAGCCAGTGCTCGGCGGCCCGGCCGACGCTGTAGAGCAGGTAGGTGGTGCCGAAGGCCCAGACCAGGCCGCCGGCCGCGTTGGCCAGCAGGAACCGCCGGTACGGCACGTGCAGCGCGCCGGCGAGGGGGCCGGCGAGGATGCGCAGCAGCGCCACGAACCGGCCGAAGAAGACGGCCCACACGCCGTGCCGGGCGAAGCTCTGTTCGGCGCGGGCGAGCTGGGCGGGGCCGAGGTGTTTCGGAAAGCGCCGGCCGAGCCGGGCGAGCAGGGGTCGGCCGCCCCGGCGGCCCACCGCGTACCCGATGGAGTCGCCGACGATCGCGCCGAACGCCGCGGCGACGGCCACCCACTCGGGTTGCACGACGCCGGTGGCGGCGAGCAGGGCGGAGCTGACCAGGACGATCTCGCCGGGCAGCGGGACGCCCATGCTCTCCACGCCGATCACCCCGGCGACGATCAGGTAGACCGCGACCGGGGGCAGCGCGGTCAGCCAGTGCTGTACGTCGACCACGGCGCATCCCTTCAGGTCCGGCCTCGAACCCTACCCGGGTTGCCGGGGCGCGGCGGCCCCTCCGCCGCCGGGCCACCCGGGCGGGCGGTGCGGGCGCGTCCCGAAGCCTGGCGCGAGGTTGCGCGACTAGCAAGACGGACGTACGGTTTTGTTGAAACGGGAATCGCGGTAAGTGTCACCTAACCGGGGCGTCGCCCCGGCCGGTGCGACAGACTGCTCAGGACTACTCACGGTCGCTGGTGTGAAGGAGTACGACGTGGCGAGCCTCGACACCTTCGGTGCGAAGACCCAGCTACGCGTCGGAGACGCGAGCTACGAGATTTTCAAGATCAGCAAGGTGGAGGGGCACGAACGGCTCCCCTACAGCCTGAAGATCCTGCTGGAGAACCTGCTGCGGACCGAGGACGGCGCGAACATCACCGCCGACCACATCCGCCAGCTCGGCGGCTGGGACGCGACCGCCGACCCGAGCGTGGAGATCCAGTTCACCCCGGCGCGGGTGCTGATGCAGGACTTCACGGGCGTACCCTGCGTGGTCGACCTGGCCACCATGCGCGAGGCGGTCCGCGACCTCGGCGGCGACGCCACCAAGGTCAACCCGCTCGCGCCCGCCGAGCTGGTCATCGACCACTCGGTCATCGCCGACCTGTTCGGCCGTGAGGACGCCTTCGAGCGCAACGTCGAGCTGGAGTACGAGCGCAACAAGGAGCGCTACCAGTTCCTGCGCTGGGGCCAGACCGCGTTCAACGAGTTCAAGGTCGTCCCGCCGGGCACCGGCATCGTGCACCAGGTCAACATCGAGTACCTGGCCCGCACGATCATGGAGCGCGGCGGCCAGGCGTACCCGGACACCGTCGTCGGCACCGACTCGCACACCACGATGGTCAACGGCCTGGGCGTGCTGGGCTGGGGCGTCGGCGGCATCGAGGCCGAGGCCGCGATGCTCGGCCAGCCGGTCAGCATGCTGATCCCCCGGGTCGTCGGCTTCAAGCTGCACGGCGAGATGCCCGCCGGCACCACCGCCACCGACCTGGTGCTCACCATCACCGAGATGCTGCGCAAGCACGGCGTCGTCGGCAAGTTCGTCGAGTTCTACGGCCCCGGCGTGAGCGCCGTGCCGCTGGCCAACCGGGCCACCATCGGCAACATGTCGCCCGAGTACGGCTCCACCGTGGCGATCTTCCCGATCGACGCCGAGACCGTCCGCTACCTGGAGCTGACCGGGCGCGACCCGCAGCAGGTCGCGCTCGTCGAGGCGTACGCCAAGGAGCAGGGCCTCTGGCACGACCCGGCCGCCGAGCCGGACTACTCGGAGCGCCTGGAGCTGGACCTGGGCACCATCGAGCCGTCCCTCGCGGGCCCGAAGCGCCCGCAGGACCGGGTGCCGCTGGGCAGCGCCAAGACGCTGTTCCGCTCGGCGCTGACCGACTACGTGGCCGCCGACGCCACCGGCCGCAAGCCCGGCGTGCCGCAGCAGGAGAAGCCGCTCGGCACCGCCGGCCCGGCCGACGAGGCGTCCGCCGAGTCCTTCCCGGCCAGCGACGCCCCGGCCAACGGGGTCAACGACCCGGCCGACGCGCCGCGCGACCTGGTCACCGCCGCCGTGGGCGCGGGCGGCCGGGCCAGCAACCCGGTGCGCGTCACCGGCACCGACGGCGTGGAGTACGAGCTGGACCACGGCGCGGTGGTGATCGCCGCGATCACCTCCTGCACCAACACCTCCAACCCGCAGGTGATGATCGGGGCGGCGCTGCTGGCCCGCAACGCCGTCGACAAGGGCCTGGCCCGCAAGCCGTGGGTGAAGACCACCCTCGCGCCGGGCTCGAAGGTCGTCATGGACTACTACGACCGCGCCGGCCTCACGCCCTACCTGGAGAAGCTCGGCTTCAACCTGGTCGGCTACGGCTGCACCACCTGCATCGGCAACTCCGGCCCGCTGCCGGAGGAGGTCTCCGCCGCCGTCAACGAGGGCGACCTCGCCGTCGTCTCGGTGCTCTCCGGCAACCGCAACTTCGAGGGCCGGATCAACCCGGACGTAAAGATGAACTACCTGGCGTCCCCGCCGCTGGTGGTGGCGTACGCGCTGGCCGGCACGATGGACATCGACCTGGCCAACGAGCCGATCGGCGAGGACAGCGCGGGCGAGCCCGTCTACCTGCGCGACATCTGGCCCAACAGCGCCGAGATCCAGGACGTCATCGCCCAGGCGATCGGCGCGACCGGCTTCAGCGCCGCGTACGCCGACGTGTTCGCCGGCGACGAGCGGTGGCAGTCGCTGCCGACCCCGACGGGCGACACGTTCGCCTGGGAGGGCGAGAGCACCTACGTGCGCAAGCCCCCGTACTTCGAGGGCATGCAGCAGGAGCCGACCCCGGTGCAGGACATCGCCGACGCGCGGGTGCTGGCCAAGCTGGGCGACTCGGTCACCACCGACCACATCTCCCCGGCCGGCTCGATCAAGGCCGACTCCCCCGCCGGGAAATACCTGGCCGAGCACGGCGTGCCGCGCCACGAGTTCAACTCGTACGGCTCGCGCCGGGGCAACCACGAGGTGATGATCCGGGGCACGTTCGCCAACATCCGGCTGCGCAACCAGCTCGTGCCGGGCGTCGAGGGCGGCTTCACCGTCAACCACCTCACCGGCGAGCAGACCACCATCTACGACGCCTCCACCGCCTACCAGGAGGCGGGCGTCCCGCTGGTCATCCTGGCCGGCAAGGAATACGGCTCCGGCTCGTCGCGGGACTGGGCGGCCAAGGGCACCATGCTGCTCGGCGTGCGGGCGGTCATCGCCGAGTCGTACGAGCGGATCCACCGGTCGAACCTGATCGGCATGGGCGTCCTGCCGCTGCAGTTCCCGGTGGACACCACCGCCGAGTCGCTGGGCCTGACCGGCACGGAGACGTTCTCGATCAGCGGCGTGACCGCGCTGAACGACGGCGAGACCCCGCGCACGGTGAAGGTCAGCACCGACACCGGCGTCGAGTTCGACGCGGTGGTGCGCATCGACACCCCGGGCGAGGCGGACTACTACCGCCACGGCGGCATCCTGCAGTACGTCCTGCGCCGCATGATCGCCAGCTGAGCGTAAGGAAGGGCCCCTTGTTAACAGACGTCTGTTAACAAGGGGCCCTTCCTTGCATACGGTCAGCCGCCGGCGGCGCGGCGGCGGGACTCCCGGATCTTCAGCGCGTGCTCCATCAGCGTGATGAGCACCTCCTTGCTCGACTCCCGCTGGCGCGCGTCACAGAGCAGCACCGGCACCCCCGGGTCGAGGTTGAGGGCGGCCTGCACCTCGTCGAGCCGGTAGCGGCGGGCGCCCTCGAAGCAGTTCACCGCGACCACGAACGGGGTGCCGCGCCCCTCGAAGTAGTCGATCGACGGGAAGCAGTCGGCCAGCCGCCGGGTGTCGGCGAGCACCACCGCGCCGAGCGCGCCGAGCGCCAGCTCGTCCCAGACGAACCAGAACCGGTCCTGACCCGGCGTGCCGAACAGGTAGAGCACCAGGTCGTCGCTGATCGTGATCCGGCCGAAGTCCATCGCGACGGTGGTGGTCGTCTTGCCCTCCACCCCGGACAGGTCGTCGATGCCGACCCCGGTCTCGGTGAGCACCTCCTCCGTCCGCAACGGTCGCGTCTCGCTGACCGCACCGACCATCGTGGTCTTGCCGACGCCGAAGCCGCCCGCGACCAGGATCTTGATCGCGGTGGGCAGCGGCACGGCTCCCGCCGGCCGCTCAGAGGGCCCGTAGTCCATTGATAACCGCCTCGAAGATGCTGTCGTCGGGAAGGCCCGCAGTCGTCCGCGGCTCGCGTACCTGCACGAGGTCGCGCGCCATCAGGTCGCCGAGCAGAACCCGGATCGTACCCACCGGCAGGTCCAGATGGGCGGCGACCTCCGCCACGGACTGGATCCGCTGGCAGAGCGCGACGATGGCCAGGTGCTCCGGGCCCAGCCCGACCTCCGGCGACACCTCCGACCGGGTGGCCGTCACCAGGGAGATCAGGTCGAACGTGCCGGTGACCGGGCGCGCCCGGCCACCGGTCACCGCGTACGGTCGGACCACCGGCCCGGCGTGGTCGTCGACCCACCGTTCCTCCGTGGACTCCCCCGGCACCGTCATGGCGGCTACTTCTCGCCGACCGGCTGCTCGGGAAGCCGGGTCGGGGAGGCCACGTACTTGCCGACCCGGGTCACCAGCATGGCCATCTCGTAGGCGATGAGGCCGACGTCGGCGTCCTCGGAGGCCAGCACCGCGAGGCACGCGTTGCGGCCGGCGGCGGTGACGAACAGGAACGACGACTGCATCTCGATGATGGTCTGCTGCACCTGGCCGCCGCCGAACCGCTTCCCCGCGCCCCGGGCCAGGCTCTGGATGCCGGCCGCCATCGCGGCGAGGTGCTCCCCGTCGTCCCGGCTCAGGCCCTGCGACGAGGCCATCAGCAGGCCGTCTGTGGAGAGCGCGACCGCGTGCTCGGCCTGCTTCACCCGGCCGACCAGGTCATCCAGCAACCACGTCAGATCGGCACTCGAAGCCGTCTTCTGCCCCACTCGTCGTCCTCTTCTCCCCCGGCTGGTGTCGCCGTTTGTCGTCTGGGACCTGCCGTCCCGCCACGGGCGCGGGTCGTCCGCGCCGCCCTCACGTCGCCTCGTGCTCGTCCTCAGGTCGCCTCGTGCCCGTCGGCGTCGTCGCCGGAACCGCCGGTGGGTTCCGCGCCGCCGGCACCACCGAGCAGGCGGGCCGCGTCGGTGCGGCCCCGTCGGGTGCCGCGCTGGTAGGAGCTCATCATCTTGAGGACCTGCTCCGGCACGCGGACCGTGTCCTCCTCCTCGTCGGGCTGCGCGGCCGGGTCCTCGCGCAACTCCGGCACGATGTTGGCCTGTCGCACGCGCACGGGCAGCCCGGTGCTGGTCCGCTGCACCGGCGCGGGCGCCGGGGCGGGGGTGTCGGGCGCGGTCTCGCCGTCGGTGGTGGTCCCGTCGGGCCGCTCGGCCGGCTCCGGGCGCTCCACCGTGGAGCCGGGTGCCGCACCGCCGCCGGCCGGCCGGGGCGTGGTGATCGGGAGCCCGGTCGGCACGGTCGGCGCGTCCAGCGCCGACTGCCCGGCGGGACGCCGTGGGCGTACCGGAAGCTCGGTCTCCCCGCCCGGGGCGGCCGGTGCCGGGCCGGCGGTGCGGGGCCGGGCGCGGGTGGGCAGGCCCGGCGTGCCGTCGTCCTCGACGGACGGCCCGGCGGCCGGGGCCGTCGGGGCCTCCGCCAGGGCCACCGGTGCGACCGGGCGGGCCGCCGGCCGGTCGCCCGACGGGCCCGGCCGGGCCGCCACGACCGGCGCGGACGGGTCGGTCCTGCCGGTGCGCCCGGGTCCGCCGGCCCCACCGGAGTCGGTCACCAGCTCCGCCGGGATCAGCACGACCGCGGTGGTGCCCCCGTACGCCGACTCCTTCAGCTGCACCCGCACGCCGTGCCGGTCGGTGAGGCGGCTGACCACGTAGAGGCCGAGCCGGGCGGCGTTGGCCAGGTTGAGTTCGGAGCGGTCCACGATCCGGTGGTTCGCGGCGGCGAGGTCCTCCTCGCTCATGCCGAGGCCCCGGTCCTCGATCTCGATGACGAAGCCGTTGGCCACGGCCTGGCCGCGCACCTCCACGGTGGTGTGCGGCGGCGAGAACGACAGCCCGTTCTCGATCAGCTCGGCCAGCAGGTGGATGATGTCGCCGACCGCCCGGCCCGCCAGCGAGACGTTGCCCAGCGGCAGCACGTTGACCCGGGTGTAGTCCTCCACCTCGGCGACCGCGCCGCGGACCACGTCGACCATCGGGACGTTGCGCCGCCAGGCCCGGCCCGGCGTGGAGCCGGAGAGCACGATCAGGTTCTCGGCGTTGCGCCGCATCCGGGTGGCGAGGTGGTCGACCCGGAACAGGTCCTCCAGTTCCTCGGCGTCCTGCTCCCGGCGCTCCATCGCGTCGAGCAGGGTGAGCTGGCGGTGCACCAGCGCCTGCGTGCGCCGGGCCAGGCTGAGGAAGACCTCGCGGACGTTGCGGCGCAGCTCCGCCTGCTCGACGGCGGTACGCAGCGCGGTCTCCTGGACCGCGTTGAACGCCTTGCCCACCTGGCCGACTTCGTCGTCGCCGAACTCCAGCGGTGGGGCCTCCCGGGCCACGTCCACGTCCTCGCCGTGACCGAGCCGCTCCACCACGCTGGGCAGCCGGTCGTTGGCCAGGGTGAACGCCGCGTCGCGCAGCCGCTCCAGCTGCCGCAGCAGCACCCGGGCGGTGGTGATCGACACGATGATCGACGCGACGACGGCGAGCAGGCCCAGGCCCGTGGCGAGCACCAGGCGGATGATCACCGTGACGGCGACCGGGGTGGCCCGCTCCACCACGTCGTCGCCGCCGGCGATCACGACCTCGCTCCACTGGGCCAACGCGGGTGCCACCGCCGCGTCCCAGTCGGCGGCCTCGAAGCCCAGCCGGGGGTCGGCGCCCCGGCCCTCCAGGATGCCGTCCTCCAGGTCGCGCAGGTTCTCGAACGCCTCGCCGCCGACCATCGCGTCGTAGCGTTCCCGGTCGGCGGCGGGCAGCCGGCTCACCGCCAGGTCGGCCGCGAACCGCTGCGCGCCGATGAGCTGGGCGAGCTGGGACCGTTCCGCCGCGGTCATCCGTCCCGCCGAGAGCGCGCCGGTGAGCATGGCGTCCTCCTGGGACAGCAGCTCACGGGCGCGGTTGAGCTCGATCAGGGCGGTGGTGTCCTCGCCCACCTGCTGGTCGTCGAGGAGGCCGAGGGCCGAGTAGACGTCGAAGATGGACCGCACCACCTGCCCGTACGCGGCGAGGGTCGACGACCGGTCGACGCTGCGGGCGTCCACCCCGGAACGGGTCTCGCCCAGCCGGGACAGCTGCCCGTAGACCGCGTCGAGGCGCTGCTTCAGCGTGTCGCTGGCGGCGACGGTGGCCCGCCAGCTGCTGGACGACTCGCGGAACGTCGACGCCAGCTCGTCGGTGCGCCGCCGTTCCGCGCCGAGCGCCTCCCGCCGCGTCTCGTCCGGCCGCCCCAGGTAGGCCAGCGACAGCTTCCGTTCCCGCTGGAGCTGGAGCACCAGCGCCTCGCTCGGCTCGGACACCGACTCGTTGAGCGCCTGCACCCCGAGCAGGTTGGCGCCGTCCCGCAGGGTCACCCACGCCGCGAAGGCCCAGAGCGCGACGAGCGACGCCAGCAGAGCGACGATTTTCGTACGGAGATTCGTACTGCGGGAACGCATCACACCGTCCTGGCCGGCTGTTCGGGGGGCTGCCGGAGCGCGTGTGGCCGGTACACCGTCGACCACGCGCGCACGCTAGCAGTGTCGGTTTGTTCACTCAAGCGGCACTGATCAAGGGGGTCCTGCCGTACCCGGGCCCGGTGAAGGCGTCACCAGAGGCCCCGGCGCGGACGAGATGACGGGCCGCGGCGACGGCGGCGCGGACGATCACGACGGGGCGGTAGAGGTCCTTGTCGTGCCAGAGCGCGGGCGCGCCGTCGCGTCCCTCCATCGTGGCCAGGTAGCGCCGTGCCCGCCCCAGCGCCGCCTCGACGGTGGCCGGCGCGGCGGACCGGGCGGCGCGCAGGGCCTGCACCGCGTACGCGGTCTCCTCGACCGTGCCGCCCCACCGCCCCCAGGAGCCGTCGGCGCGCTGCCCGGCGAGCACCCAGTCGGCGGCCCGGGTCACCGCGCCCACGGCGGCCGGGCCCCGGCCGTGACCGGCCAGGGCGAGCACCACGCAGCTCGTGGCGTAGTAGGGCGAGGCGTGCCAGCGGTCGGTCCACGCCCCGTCGGACGACTGCCGGTCGGCGAGCCAGCGGGTGAGCCGCCGCGTCACGGCGGTGAGCCGGGCGTCGGCCGGCGCGCGGTGGGCCAGGTGCCAGCCGAACGCGTCGAGCACGTGGGCGTTGGTGGTGACCGACGCGCCGTCCTCCCCCGGCCAGGTGCAGAAGTGCTCGCCGGTGTCGTACCCCCAGAGGCTGGCCGGGTCGACGGGGCGGCCGAGGCGGGCCAGCGCGTAGAGGGTCACCGCCGTGGTGTCGGCGTCGGCGGGCAGGCCGGGCGCGGTGGCGGTGCCGGCGGGGCCGACGGTGGCCGCGAGCCCGGCGAGCAGCCGGGGCGGCACGGGCAGCGTCATGCCCGCCCGGCTCAGGGTGCTCAGCGACCAGGCCCGTTCGAAGACGGTGATCCCGGTCGCGCACGGCACCGGGCCGCCCTGCTGGCGGGCCACGTCCTCCAGGTAGGACACCGCGGCGGCGGCGCCGGGCCCCGGCCCGGGCCCACCGAGCCAGGCGGCCGTCGCCGCCGGGGACGCGCCCACGGTGCCGGGCCCGACCGGGGTCACCCCGGCGGCCCGGCGGGCCGCCGGGCCGGCCACCTCCAGGGCGTGCAGCAGCTTCTCCGGCAGCGGGCCGCCCGAGGCGACCAGCGCGCGGACCCGGTCGAGCCGGGTGTGGTCCAGCCCGGACGGCAGGGGCAGCGGGCCGGCGTCGCGCCAGGCGGCGAGGCCGGGCGGCGGGTCGGCGCGCACCGCGTCGAGGTGCGCGGCGACCGCGCCGACCAGCGCCGGGACGGTCAGGTCGGTGGCCGGCAGGTCGGGCGCGGAGAACGGGGCCGGGCCGGCGAGCCACCGGTGCAGGGCCCGCAGCCCGCCGTCGACGGCCCGGCCCAGCCGCTCGGCGGCGCGGGCGCCCGCGAGCACGTCGGCGTCCCGGCGGCGCAGCGCGGTCAGCAGTGCCTCGGTGGCGCTCAGCGTCGGCACCAGGGCGTACCCCTGCGGGCCGCCCCACGCGCCGTCGGGACGCTGGCCGGCGAGCAGGTACGCGACCCGCTCGGCGTGGTGCGTCAGCCACGGCGCGAGGCTGACCAGGCGCGCCGTCTCGTACACCGACGCGGAGGACTGCCCGCCCGGGGTGAGGGTCATCGCGGCGACCAGCTCGCGGGCGTCCGCGGCGGACTCCGGATCCCGGGCCGGCCGGTCGGCGCGGCCGCAGGCGGCGGCCCGCTGCCGGGCGAGCGTCACCGCCGCCCCCGGAAGATCGTCACCGCTGCCCCCAGAAGTCGGCGGAGCGGTAGAAGCCGCTGCTGAATCCGATCTGCCGGGCCAGGTACGCCGCCTGGAGCGGGCAGCCGCCCGACAGCGGGGCCAGCAGCTCGGTGCACCGCTCGACCAGCTCGACGATGCGCTGGTCGACCTCGGCGCGGTCGTCGACCAGCAGCAGCGCGTTCAGGTCGCCCCATTCGAGGTCCCGCTCGTAGGTGGCGAGGTCGTTGACGAGCCGCAGCACCCGCTGCACCTCGTCGCTGACGGTCACCAGCCGGTCCAGCCGCCGGTGGGTCTCCGCGTCGCCCGTCCAGATCCAGTGCGCGACGTTGACCACGGTGCAGGCGAGGTTGTCGGCGTTGGCGAGGTATTCGGTGAAGCCGGGCAGCGGCGCGCCGTCGCGCTCCCGCGCGGTCTTCCACTCCCACTCCCGGGCCATCGCCGTCACGGTGCGGCGCACCGCCGCCCGCCAGGCACCGCCCAGCTCGGCGAAGGCCGGCACCGCCGCGAGGTCGTCGCGCAGCTCGGCGAGCAGGCGGCCGAGCGGGTCGTCGGCGTCGGGGCTGGCCCCCTCGACGACCGCGAGGGCGCCGGCCACCACCCGGTCGACGTCCGCCCGGGACTTCGCCAGGTAGTCGATCCGCCAGTCGAGGGCGAAGCCCCAGAGCACCATCCGGTTGGTCAGCCGCAGCTGCTCGGCGGTGCACCAGGGTGCGCCGAAGGCGATGGCCAGGGCGATGTTGCTGAACAGCGCGGCGTCGAAGGCCCGGCCGGCGAACAGGTCCGGGTAGCGGGCCGCCTGCCGTTGCAGGTCGCGCTGCCCCTGCGCGGCGAGCGCGCAGATGCGGCCCTGCTCGGCGGCGGCGGAGAGCTGGTCGGGCAGCACCGTGGACGGTGGCGTGACGACGTTCACGCGACGGCCCCGGTGCGGGCGGGGCGCACGTCCAGCTCCACGCGGTCCCGCGTGCGCAGGGCGGCGGCGAGCTGCACGGCGGGCAGCCGGGGGCTGCGCACCCGCAGCCGGTAGCGGGCCAACAGGTTCGCCACGATGAGTTGCGCCTCCAGATAGAACAGGTGCATCCCCAGGCACTGGTGCGGGCCGCCGCCGAAGGGGAAGAAGGCGTAGCGGTGCCGGGCCCGGACCCGATCCGGGGTGAACCGCTCCGGGTCGAAGGCGCCGGGGTCGTCCCAGTAGCGGGCCAGCCGATGGGTGACCAGCGGGCTGACCAGCAGCGTCGCCCCGGCCGGCAGGCGTACGCCGCCGAGCGTCGTCGGCCGCAGCACCTGCCGGGGCGCCAGCCAGGCCACCGGGTAGAGCCGGATCAGCTCGTCGAGCACCATCCGGGTGTAGCGCAGCCGCGGCAGGTGCTCGGGGCCGACCGGGTGGCCGCCCGCCACCGAGTCGATCTCCTCCTGCAACCGGGCCGCGACCTCGGGCGCGCGGGCCAGGTGCGGCCAGAGCCAGGTCAGCACGTTGACGGTGGTCTCGGTGGTCACGGCGACCATGGCCACGGTGTCGTTGCGGACCTGCCGCTCGTCCAGCGGTCGGCCGTCGGCGGTGGCGCCGCGCCACAGCGTGGCGATGACGTCGTCGCCGTCGCTGCCCCGCGCCGACCGGACGATCGGCACCAGCACGTCGTCGATGCGCCGGGCGGCCTCGCGGAACGCCCGGTCGCCGGGCATCGGCAGCGCCAGCGGGACGAACGGCGCCAGCACCCGGGGGATCACCGAGGTGGCGATCGCGTCCTGCGCCCGGATGAGGCGCAGCGCGTCGGCGACCGAGATCCGGTCGCCGAAGAACGTCTCCATGATCGCCCGGCACACGATCCGGGCCTGCTCGGCGCCGATGTCGACGGGCCGGCCGGCGCGGGCCGGCGCGTCCAGCTCGGCGACCGCGTCGGCGATCGTGGCGGCCATCCGGTGCAGCACCGACTCGACCCGCCGGGCGGTGAACAGCGGCTGGAGGATGCGCCGGCTGTCCGACCACACGGGACCGTCGCCGAGGATGCCGTCGCCGAACAGCCGGCGCAGCGGGCCCCAGAACGCGCCGGCGCCGGACCGGCCGAAGTTGTCGGCCCGGTCGCCCAGCACCTGCTGCACGTGGTCGGGGTCGGTGACCAGGTAGGGCCGGAACGCGCCGACGTTGAGCCGGACCACCTCGCCGTCGGCCCGCTCGCCGAACCCGACGAGAGCGCGGACGGGGTCGCGGAGCAGGCCGGGCGCGACGTGCCGCAGCGGAACGGATCTCGCTCGCCGAGCACGGGTGGGGGCCGGGTGTGGGGTTACCACGTGTGGTGCACTCCCCTGATCAACTGTGCGTCGCGGAACGACCGTGGAAAGTAACGGTCCCGCCCGAGCATGCCATTGAGCAGGTCAACTTCTCCAGGGGAGAGAGGAATAATTTTCGCGGGCGACATTCCCCGCCGCCACAAGGGACCCGCCGCGGGCCTCCTACCTGGGCAGATCCCGCCGATACCGCCACTGCGCCGCGATCGTCCGGTAACCGAGCGTGGCATTGAGGCCGAGCATCGCGGCGTTGCCGGCGTCGTTGTTGGTCACCGAGTGCCGGAACCCGGCCGCCGCCGCCCGCCGCAGGGCGGCCTGCTTGACCAGCCGGGCCAGCCCCCGCCGGCGGTACGGCCGCCGGGTGCCGGTCATCCCGCACCGGTGGTCGTGGCGGCTGTCGGTCAGCCCCACCGTGAACGCGGCCACCTCGCCGTCCACCATGGCCACCGTGGTCAGCTCCCGGTCCAGGTCCGGGCGGTGCCAGTACGCCGCCAGCCAGTCCGCGTACGCGATCTCGTCCATGCCGACCTCGCCCGGCTCGTCGCGCGAGACGTCCAGATCGGCCTCGTAGAGCAGGCGCGGGTCGGGCAGGTCGGCGGCGGCGAGCAGCCGGACGCCGGGCCCCGGCTCCGGGGGCGGCGGCGCTGCGGCCAGGTCGCACCGCAGCAGCAGGGACCGCCGGCCCCGCCGGTAGCCGTGCCGCTCGGCGAAGGCCAGGTCCGCCGGGGTGTCGTCGACCATCGCGTACGCCGTGGTCGCGCCGAGCCCCGCGAGCCGCTGCTCGGCGGCGGCGAGCAGGGCCGCCCCCGCGCCCCGGCCGCGCCGCTCCGGCCGGACCGTCAGGTTGACGAAGCCCAGCCCCGGCTCCGCGCTCTCGTGCAGCAGCCCGGTGCGGGCCACCCCGGCCGGCTCCCCGTCGACCTCGGCCACCAGCGCGCCGAACCGCTCGGGGCCCTGCGCCCGGGCAGCCTGCCAGCGCAGCAGCTCCGGGGTGGCCAGCAGGTGCGGCAGGCCCGACCGCAGCACCTCGCTCACGGCGTCGGCATCGGCGTCGGCGAACGGCCGTACGGTCAGCGTCATCGCGTGGCAACGTACCGCAGCGTTCCGGGCTCCGCGACCCCGTCCGTCGGCCCGACGCGCGGGAGAAGCGGGCGCGGCCCGACCCGCTGTGCCAGGCTCAGGGGCATGGACGACAAGACCATCCTGAACCGGATCTCCGAACTGGTCGACGAGGAGCACCGGCTCCGCGCGGCCGCGCAGACGAAGGAGTCCGGCACCGCCGACGAGCAGGATCGGCTGCGCGACCTGGAGGAGTCCCTGGACCAGTGCTGGGACCTGCTGCGCCGGCGGCGGGCCGCCCGCCAGGCCCACGGCGACCCCGAGGCCCAGGGCGTACGCCCCGTGCCGGAGGTGGAGCGCTACCTCCAGTGACCGGCGGGGCGGCCGGCGACTGCGGGCCGCCCCGGGCCCGGTGCCCCCGGGCGGCCGACCCGGATGGGCACCGGGACCGGCCCGGTGCCCACCCGACGCGGCTCAGCGGATGCCGGCCTCGCGCAGCAGCAGCGCGGTCAGCGCCGCCGGATCGGTGTCGTCGGCCGGCAGGCCACGCGCGGTGAACCAGGCCCCCACCACCCGCACGTCGCGGGCCAGGAACTCGGGGCCCTGCGGGTTGGCCACCACGTCGACCACCTGCGGCAGGTCGATCATGACCAGCCGCCCCGCGTGCACCAGCAGGTTGTACGGCGACAGGTCACCGTGGGCGTAGCCGGCCCGGGCCAGCACCACCAGGGCGTCGACCAGTTGCTCCCACAGCGAGCGCAGCTCGGCCGGCTCGGGCCGGCACTGGGCCAGCCGGGGCGCGGCCAGCCCCTCGTCGGGGTCGCCGACGAACTCCAGCATCAGCTCGGTGCCGAGCAGTTGCACGGGGTACGGCACGGAGATCCGGCCGTGCTCCGCGCCGATCTCCCAGAGCCGGGAGAGGGCGGCGAACTCGGCGGCCGCCCACTGCCCGGCGATCATCTGCCGGCCGAAGGCGGTGCGCCCGGCCATCGCCCGGTTCTCCCGGGACCGGCGCACCCGGCGACCCTCCAGGTAGCCGGCGTCGCGGTGGAACAGCCGATGCTGGGCGTCGCGGTAGCGCTTGACCGCCAGCAGGCACGACCGGTCGGTCTCCGGCACAGCCCGGCGGACCAGGTGGACGTCCGCCTCCTTGCCGGTCTTGAGCACCCCGAGGTCGGTGTCCCGGGCGGCCAGCTCGGTGACGAGCCAGGCGGGATGCGGCTCGGGGCCGTGCACGGCCTGATCCCAGGTGGACCAGGCGTCGCCGCCGGGGGCGTCGTCGTCCGGACCCGGGTCCGGGTCGGTCAGGACCGGCTCGGCGGGCCGGCCACGCTTCAGGAACTGGGGTTCGTCGTCATCGAAGCGGCCCTTGCCGCGGCCACGGCGCCCGCGCGCCGGGAAGTCGTCGTCACGCACTGTGCTGGTGATCCCTTGATCGAGGCTGGTGAAGGCAGGTGGAAGAGCCCTGCGAAGACGGCCATGACCGACCTCCCCTCCTCGACCGGGACGACCCGGCTGCGCCCGACGCGCGGCACCATGCTGACCCACCCACCCCCACCCCGCAACCAATTAACCCCCGCTCCACCCCGCCGGCCCCCACCCCCACCCCCGCCGGCCCCGGTGATCAAGAGAAAAGCGTCAGAGTTGATCTCTACGGTGACGCGAACCTCTTGATCACCGAAGCGGGCCGGGCGTGAGCCCGGACCGGGGTGGGTGGGGGTGGGGGGTCGGGGGTGTCAGGCGGCGAGGACGGTGGCTACGGCGGCGATCAGCCCGTCGACGGTGAAGGTGGGGGCGAACCGGGTGTCCGTCCAGACCCGTCCCCGGTGCAGCCAGACGCTGGGCAGGCCCACTGCCGCCGCACCGCCGATGTCGGCCTCCGGACTGTCCCCCACCACCCACGCGCCGCGCAGCGGCATCCGGACCCGCCGGGCCGCCAGCGCGAAGATCCTCGGGTTGGGCTTGCTGACCCCGGCCTCCTCGGAGATGACCCAGTCGGCCACGTACCGGTCCAGGCCGGTGCGGCGGATCTTCGCGTCCTGCTGGCGGACACTGCCGTTGCTCACCACCACCGGCACCCAGCCGGCGTCGTCGGCGATCCGCAGGGCGCAGGCCACCAGCGGGTCGAGCCGGCTGTTGACCACCACCCCGTCGTGCAGTTCCTCCACCAGGTCCAGGGAGGAGATGAGCAGCCCGTACCGGTCGCGGATCGCGTCCGCCACGTCCCACCGGTCGGTCAGCCCGTCGGCGTCGATCGACACCAGCCAGTCGATGTCGGTGGCCGGCGCGCCGATGCCGTCCAGGAAGCGCTCACCCCAGGCACGGAACGACCCGGCCCGGTCGAGCAGGGTGTTGTCCAGATCCAGCAGGAGCAGCGGCACTCGGGCACCTTAAGGGAGACGGGCCGCCAGCCGACAGGGCCGGCAGGCACGGCGTCACCGGGCGATGGTAGCCGGCCACCCGTCGGCCGATCACGCATCGGGTCCCCGCCGGCACCACCCGTGGCCAGCGCCGGGCCACGGCAGAGCCGACGTCGGGGCCAGCGCCGGGGCCGGCGCCCCACGATCAGGCACGGCCACGTTGCCGGCACGTTACAAGCCGTACGTACGGTTTGCGTGGCGGCGGGCCACCTGACACGATCGTGCCGTGCCCAGAGTAAGTCAGGACCAGCTCGACGCCCGCCGGCAGGAGATTCTCGCCGCGGCGCGGGCCTGTTTCGCCCGGCACGGCTACGAGGGCGCCACCGTGCGGCGGCTGGAGGAGGCCACCGGCCTGTCCCGGGGCGCGATCTTCCACCACTTCCGGGACAAGGACTCGCTGTTCCTCGCCGTCGCCGAGGACGACGCGGCGGCCATGGTGGAGACGGTCGCCCGCAACGGCCTGGTCCAGGTGATGCGGGACCTGCTGGCCCGCGCCGTCTCCCCGGACACCACCGGCTGGCTGGGCAGCCAACTGGAGGTGTCCCGGCGACTGCGCACCGACCCGGCGTTCGCCCGCCGCTGGGCCGAACGCTCCGCCGCCATCGCCGAGGCCACCCGGGACCGGCTGGCACGGCAGCGGGAGGCCGGGGTGCTCCGCGAGGACGTACCCATCGACGTGCTGGCCCGGTTCCTCGAACTCGCCTACGACGGCCTGGTGCTGCACCTGGCGATGGGCCGCCCGGCCGGCGACCTCGGCCCGGTGCTCGACCTGGTCGAGGAGGCCGTCCGCCGCCGCTGACGGCCGCGTGGCGGGCCTGTCCCACAATGGGCCCGCGACCCCCTCGCGCGACAGGAGCAGCAGCATGAGAGTCCTCGCGGCGCCCGGTGACACCTGGGGCATCCCCGGGCCCACCTTCCTCGGTTTCTACCTGTTGGCTGGCCTCGTCGTCGTGATCGGCGCGATCGTCCACCGGCGGCGGGTCCTCGCCGGCCCGTCGTCCGTCGGCGGCGCCCAGCTCGGCCCCCAGCAGGTGGCCTACCTCAACGGCGGCAACCAGCTCGCGATCTGGACCTCGCTGGGCGGGCTGCGCGGCACCGGCGTCGTCGGCGTACGCACCGACCGGCGGCTCGCCGTCGGCGGCTCCCTGCCGGCGGGGGCGACCCCGCTGGACCGGGCGGTCCACCACGCCGCCAACCAGGGCCTGTACGCCCGCGAGCTGGGCCGCGACCGCTGGGTGCAGCAGGCCCTCGACCAGCTGCGCCAGGGCCTCGAACAGCAGGGCCTCGCGCTGAGCGCGGCCCGACGCCAGTCCGCCCAGCGCGGCTCGTTCCCGGTGTTCCTCCTCGTCCTGCTCGGCGGGTTCCGGATCTTCGCCGGGCTGTCCAACGGCCGGCCGGTCGCCTTCCTGGTGCTCGCCGTGATCCCCCTGGCCATCGCCTCCGCGCTGCTGGCCCGGGTGCCGTGGCGGACCAGGGCGGCCGAGCGGGCCCTGCGCGAGCTGCGCCGCACCAACGTGCACCTCGCCCCCGCCTCCGGCCCGGCGTACGCGACCTACGGGGCGGCCGGCGCGGCGATGGGCGTGGCCCTGTTCGGCACCGCCACCCTGTGGGCCATGGACCCGGGCTTCGCCGAGCAGGCCGAGATCCAGCGGCAGGCGCTGTCCGGCACCGGCAGCCCCTCGGTCGGCGGGTGCAGCGGCGGCTCGTCGGACAGCGGCAGTTCCTGCAGCGGCAGCTCGTGCAGCGGGGGCAGCTCCTGCGGTGGCGGCGGCTGCGGCGGGGGCTGCGGCGGATGACCGGCCCGGGTCCCACCGGCGTCGGGATCGGCTGGCGGCCCGAGATCGCCGGGTTCGTGGCCGAGCTGCCGGGGCTACGGTTCGTCGAGGTGGTGGCCGAGGCGGTCGCCCCGCACGGGCCGCCGCCGCCCGGCCTCGCCGCGCTGGTCGAGCGCGGGGTCACCGTCGTACCGCACGGGGTGAAGCTCTCTCTCGGCGGCGCGGAGCCGGTCGACCCGGCCCGGGTGGCCCACCTCGCGCGGGTGGCCGAGCTGGTCGGCGCGCCGCTGGTCAGCGAGCACATCGCGTTCGTGCGGGCCGGCGGCCTGGAGGCGGGGCACCTGCTGCCGCTGCCGCGCAGCCGGGAGGCCGTGGCGGCGGTGGTGGCCAACGTGCGCCGCGCCCAGGCCGACCTGCCGGTGCCGCTGGCGCTGGAGCCGATCGCGGCGCTGTTCGACTGGCCCGACGACGAGCTGGACGAGGCCGACTTCCTCACCGAGATCCTCGACGCGACCGGCGCGACGCTGCTGCTGGACATCGCCAACGTGCACGCCAACGCCCGCAACCGGGGCGCCGACCCGCTCGCCCTGCTGGACCGGCTGCCGCTGGACCGGGTGGCGTACGTACACGTCGCCGGGGGCGCCGAGCAGGGCGGCTTCTATCACGACACGCACACCGACCCGGTGCCGCCGGCCGTGCTCGACCTGATCGGCGAGCTGTGCGCCCGGCACCGCCCGCCCGCGCTGCTGCTGGAACGCGACGGCCACTGGCCGCCCGCGTCGGCGCTGCGGGCCGAGCTGGACGCGATCGCCGCGGCGTCCGGATACCCGGCGGTGACGTGAGCGCGCCAGGGGGCGGTGGCGACGTGATCGCGCCCGGCGCCGGCGGCGGCGACCTGGCCGCCCGGCAGGCGGAGCTGGTGGCGGCCCTCGTCGCCGGCGGGCCGCTGCCGGCCGGGTTCGCCCCGGCCCCCGTCGACGCCGCCCGCTGCGCCCTGCTGCGCAAGCGGGCCGGCGACGTGGCCCGGCACTGGCCGCTGCTGGCCGCCGGCCTCGGCGACGCCTGGCCGGCGACGTTCGCCGGCTGGGCCGACGGCCGGCCCACCAACGGCTCGCTGCGCGACGGCTGGGACCTGGCCCGCGAGCTGCACCGCCGGGGCGAGCTGCCGCCGCTGGGCGCGGAGGAGCTGGCGGTGCGGGAGGCGGTCAGCCGCTACGACGGCGCGACACCGCCGCGACCACGCCGCCTGCCGGCCCTGGCCCGCGCCGGCGGCGCCGTCGCGGTGCGGCTCGCCGGCCGGGTACGCCTGCTGCGTCCGGCCCGCCGGTAGCCGCCCGGCCCACCGGTGGCCGCCCCCACCGGCGTACGGCAGGATCGGCGCATGGATCTGGGACTCACCGACCGGGTGTACGTGCTGACCGGGGCCTCCCGGGGGTTGGGCTTCGCCACCGCCGAGTGCCTCGTCGCCGACGGGGCGCGGGTGGTCGTCTCCGCCCGGGCCCCCGAGCAGGTGGCGGAGGCGGTACGGCGGCTCGGCGGCCCCGAGCGGGCGATCGGGCTGGCCGGCGACCTGAGCGACCCGGCCACCCCGCAGCGGCTGGTCGCCGCCGCCCGGGAACACTTCGGCCGGCTCGACGGCGCGCTGGTCTCCGTCGGCGGGCCGCCGCCGGGCACCGCGGCGGGTACGACCGACGCGCAGTGGCGCGAGTCCTTCGAGACGGTCTTCCTCGGCACCGTCCGCACCGCCCGCACGGTCGCCGAGGCGCTGACCGACGGCGGCGCGATCGGGCTGGTCCTGTCCACCTCGGCCCGCGCCCCGCTGGCCGGGCTGGGCATCTCCAACGGGCTGCGCCCCGGCCTGGCCGGGGTGGCCAAGGACATGGCCGACGAGTACGGCCCGCGCGGCGTGCGCGTGCTCGGGCTGCTCCCGGGGCGGATCATGACCGACCGCAACCGGCAGCTCCTGGCCGCCTCCGGGGACGCCGAGCGGGCCCGGGTCGAGGCCGAGGCGGGCATCCCGCTGCGCCGCATCGGCGAGCCCGCCGAGTTCGGCCGGGTCGCCGCGTTCGTCCTCTCCCCCGCCGCCGGCTACCTGACCGGGATCACCCTCCCGGTCGACGGCGGCGCGCTGCGCGGCCTGTGATGGCCGCCCCGACGGGTGGTCCCGGCGCGGCGGACCGCCTCGGCGGGCATGCCGGGGTGACCGGCGGGCCGGCAGGGGTGACCGGCGGGCCGGAGCGTCGCCGGCCGACGCGCGAGGAGCTGGCCGCGGCGGCGGAGCGGACCATCCCGGACGTCATCGGGCCGGGGCTGACCGTGCTCTTCGTCGGCATCAACCCGGGGCTGTGGTCGGCGGCCACCGGGTGGCACTTCGCCCGGCCGGGCAACCGGTTCTGGCCGGCCCTGCACCGGGGCGGCTTCACCCCCCGCCAGCTGCACCCGAGCGAGCAGGACGCGCTGCCCGGGTGTGGGCTGGGCATCACCAACATGGTGGCGCGGGCCAGCGCCCGGGCCGACGAGCTGACTGCGGGCGAACTGGTCGAGGGCGCGCGGATCCTGACGGCGAAGGTGCGCCGGCACCGGCCGGCGTGGGTGGCGGTGGTCGGGGTGACCGCGTACCGGATCGGGTTCGGCCGGCCGAAGGCGGCCTTCGGGCCGCAGCCGGAGCTGCTCGGCGACGCCCGGCTGTGGGTGCTGCCCAACCCGAGCGGGCTCAACGCCCACTTCACCGCCGAGACGCTGGGCGCGGCGTTCGGCGAGCTGCGCGCCGCCACCGCCGCGCCGGCCTGACCGGCGGGTGGGCACGCCGGCCACCGGGGTCAGTTCGCGGCGGCCGGGGGCATCGCCTCGTCGGCGACGTACGTGGCCATCGGCATGGTGATCACGGTCTCGGGGCCGGTCGCGTCCACGTACGGGGTGGGCGAGTCGGCCACCGCGAACTGGGTGCGGTACAGCTCGGCGTAGAGGCCGCCCACGGCGACCAGCTCCTCGTGCCGGCCCCGCTCGACGATCCGCCCCTCGTCGAGGACGAGGATCTGGTCGGCGTCGCGGACCGTGGAGAGCCGGTGCGCGATGACCAGCGCCGTACGCCCCGTCAGCGCCACCGCCAGGGCCCGCTGCACCGCCGCCTCGCTCTCCGAGTCCAGGTGCGCGGTCGCCTCGTCGAGGATCACGATCGACGGGGCCTTCAGCAGCAGCCGGGCGATCGCGATGCGCTGCTTCTCCCCGCCGGAGAAGCGGTAGCCCCGCTCGCCGACGGTCGTGTCGAGCCCGTCGGGCAGGGACCGCACCAGGTCGGCGACCTGCGCGCCGGCGAGGGCCGCCCAGATCTCGTCGTCGGTGGCGTCCGGCTTGGCGTAGCGCAGGTTCTCGGCGATCGTCTCGTGGAACAGGTGGGAGTCCTGGGTGACCACACCGATCTCGTCGCGCAGGGAGGCGAGCGTGGCGTCGCGCACGTCGACGCCGCCGACGAGCACTTGGCCGTCGGTGACGTCGTAGACCCGGGGGATCAGCATGGACAGGGTGGACTTGCCCGCACCGGACGGGCCGACCAGGGCAATCATCTGCCCGGGCTCGACGGCGAACGAGACCCCCCGCAGCACCGGCTCGTTGACGGTGCGGTCGAGGGTGGTGACCTCCTCCAGCGAGGCCAGGGACACCTCGGCGGCGGCGGGGTAGCGGAACCGCACGTCGCGGAACTCCACCCGGCCGTTGCCGCGCGGCACGGCGACGGCGTCCGGCTTCTCCGCGATGCCGGGACGCAGGTCGAGCACCTCGAAGACCCGGTCGAAGGAGACCAGCGCGCTCATCACGTCCACCCGGACGTTGGACAGCGCGGTCAGCGGGCCGTACAGCCGGGTGAGCAGCAGGGCGAGGGTGACCACGGTGCCGGCGCTGACGCTGCCGGTGACCGCGAGCCAGCCGCC
This sequence comes from Micromonospora sp. DH13, assembly GCF_020873825.1. Lineage (NCBI taxonomy): Bacteria > Bacillati > Actinomycetota > Actinomycetes > Micromonosporales > Micromonosporaceae > Micromonospora > Micromonospora sp. DH13. The sequence goes on along the minus strand of NZ_JAHWGR010000039.1, from coordinate 49,231 downwards.
GAGGCCGTAGGTCAGCGCCTGGGCCAGGGACGCGACCAGCAGCATCGCCACGAAGAACGTCCGCGAGTACATCGCGGACTGGATGCCGATGTCGCGGACCCGCTCGGCCCGGCCGGCGAACCGGCGCGCCTCCACCTCGGGCGCGCCGAACAGCTTGACCAGCAGCGCCCCGGCGACCCCGAACCGCTCGGTCATCGTGGCGTTCATGTTGGCGTTGAGGTTGTACGACTCGCGGGTGATGTCGGCCAGCCGCCGGCCGACCCGGCGGGCCGGGACGATGAAGATCGGCAGCATGACCAGCGACAGCACGGTGATCTGCCAGGAGAGGGTGAGCATCACCCCGGCGGTGAGCACGAGCTGGATGACGTTGCTGACCACCCCGGACAGGGTGGAGGTGAACGCCCGCTGGGCGCCCATCACGTCGTTGTTGAGCCGGCTGACCAGCGCGCCGGTCTGGGTGCGGGTGAAGAACTGCAACGGCATCCGCTGCACGTGGTCGTAGACCCGGGTGCGCAGGTCGAGGATGATGCCCTCGCCGATGCGCGCCGAATACCACCGCTGGACCAGCGAGAACAGCGCGTCGGCGACGGCGAGGACGGCGATGACCAGGGCGAGGCGGACCACGGTCGAACCGGCCTCCGCGCCGCCCCGGCTGATCGCGTTGATCACGTCGCCGGCGAGCACCGGGGTGGCCACGCCGATCACCGCGGCGATCACCACCGTGACCAGGAAGACGACGATGTCGCGGCGGTAGGGCCGGGCGAACTCGACGATCCGCCGGGCGGTGCCGCGGCTGAGCCGGTGGGCGGAGACCTCGTCCTGGTTGCGCATCGACCGGATCATGCTCCAGCCGGCCATGCCACCGTCGGACATCACGCGTCACCTCCGGGTCGTGGTCGGCTCGTGCCGTCAGGTCGATTGTCCCGACGGCTACGACAACCTTGGCCGTAAGCCGGTTCTTCCCGGAAAGTCCTTACCGTTCTTCCCACCGGGTGGTGGGCCGGCCCGCTGGCCGACGGTCCGGCTGTCCCCCCTGCCGAGGGTCCGGTTGGTGCCGCTGCCGAGGGGCCGGCTATTCGCCCCGGCCGGCGAGGTCACGGAGCCGGCGGGTCTGCGCCTCGCGCTCGGCCCGCTGCTGCTCGGCGTGGGACCGGCCGGCGGCACCGGCGAGCAGCGCCTTGATCTCCACCACCGCGTCCCGGGGGTGGGCGAGCAGCCCCGCGGTCAGGTCGCGCACCGTGGCGTCCAGCTCGGCGTTGGGCACCACCAGGGTGGCCAGGCCCAGCCGGTCGGCCTCGGCGGCGTCCATCCGCCGGCCGGTGGCGCAGATCTCCAGGGCGCGGGCATAGCCGACCAGCTCGACGAGGCGCTTCGTGCCGGCCAGGTCGGGAACCAGGCCGAGGGTCACCTCGGCCATGGAGAGCTTGGCGTCGGTCGCCAGCACCCGCAGGTCGCAGGCGAGCGCGAGCTGGAAGCCGGCGCCGATGGCGTGGCCCTGCACGGCGGCCACCGACACCACGTCGGGCCGGTGCAGCCAGGTGAAGCCGGCCTGGAAGTCGGCGATCCGGTCGGCGCACTCCTGCTCGGGCAGGGTCGCCAGCTCGGCGAACGAGCCGGGGCCGGACGCGCCGGCCACCGACAGGTCGAGGCCGGCGGAGAAGGCCCGCCCCTCGCCGCGCACCACGACGACGCGCACGTCGCCGGGCAGGTCACGGGAGAAGTCGCTCATCGCGCGCCACATCGCCGGGGTCTGCGCGTTGAGCACGTCGGGCCGGCACAACGTCACCGTCGCCACCGGCCCGTCGCAGTCGAGTCGTACCCCGACCGCGCCAGGGGTCACCGGGCGGCCCGGGGGACGGCGCTGATGGACGACGTCGGTGGGCGGGTCACGCCTTCTTGCGGCGCCGCGCGCCGCCGCGCTGACGCAGCTGCACGCCGGACTCGGTGAGCACCCGGTGGATGAACCCGTAGGAACGGCCGGTGGAGGCCGCGAGCGCCCGGATGCTCTCTCCGCCGGTGTACCGCTTTACCAGGTCCTTGGCGAGCGTCTGACGCTCGGCTCCGACGATCCGGCGACCCTTCTCAGTGCTGGTGGCTGTGCCAGTGGCTGCCATGCTGATTCCTCACGTCCCAGACTGTGCGGTTCGGATACGGTCCCACCTATTAGACCGCCTCGAACGATCATGCGCCAGATATCAACTATTCGCCAACCGACACGCTATGCATTGTCAGCTACCCGATAGGGTGACGTCGGCCGGTCGCCGTACCCCGTTCGGGCGGGCCGGGGCGGCGGGCGCGGCGGCCGTACCCTGCCTGGCGTGACCGACCTGATCGCGACCGCCGCCGGCGCGGCGCTGGTGTTCGCCGCCACCAACATCGACGACGTCGTGGTGCTGACCGTGCTGTTCGTGGCCGCCCGGAGCACCGGCCGACCCCGCCCCGGGCACATCGTCGCCGGGCAGTACCTGGGCATCGGCGCCCTGGTCGCCGCCGCCGCGGTCGCCGCCGCCGGGCTGCTCGTGGTGCCCGATCCGTGGACCGGGCTGCTCGGCCTGCTCCCGATCGCGCTCGGCGTGCGCGCCCTGCTGGCCCGCTCGGACGACGACGGGCCGCCCGCCGTGGTGGGCGGGCTGCTCGGTGTGGCCGGGGTGACCATCGCCAACGGCGCCGACAACATCGCCGTCTACGTGCCGGTGTTCCGCTCCCTCGCCCCGGCCGACGCCCTGGTCTGGCTGGTGGTGTTCGCGGCGCTGGTCGGCCTCTGGTGCGCCGTCGCCGCCGGCCTCGGCGGCCACCCGGCCGTGGTCCGGTGGGTCGGCCGGGTCGGCCACTGGCTGGTCCCCGTCGTCTTCGTCGCGATCGGCGCGCTGATCCTGGTCACCTCCGGGGTCCTCACCCGGCTGGGCGGCATCCTCGGCTGAGCGCGCCGAGGGCACGCACGGTGCAGAGAGTGACGGCCCACCGCAAAAGGCGCGGAAATTCCCATTTCGCCCGCAGCTCCGGCGGCCCCCTCCCGGAGCGGTAGCCGTCCGGGGGCTGCGGTCCGCGCTCCCGGGGCGGTCGCCGGGGCGCGCCGGCCGGTCAGGCCAGCTCGACCAGTTCGAGCAGGTCGTCGCTCCAGGCGTCCTCGTCGCCGTCGGGGAGCAGGATCGCCCGGTCCGGCTTGAGCGCCAGCACCGCGCCCGGGTCGTGGGTGACCAGGACGATCGCCCCCGGATAGCGGGCGATCGCGTCCAGCACCTGCTCCCGGCTGACGGGGTCGAGGTTGTTGGTCGGCTCGTCGAGCAGCAGCACGTTGGCGCCGGAGCAGACGAGGGTGGACAGGGCCAGCCGGGTCTTCTCCCCACCCGAGAGCACGCCGGCCGGCTTGTCGACGTCCTCGCCGGAGAAGAGGAACGCGCCGAGGATCTTCCGCAGCTCGGTGTCAGTCTGCTCGATCGCGGCGGCCCGCATGTTCTCCAGCACCGTCCGCTCCACGTCCAGGGTCTCGTGCTCCTGGGCGTAGTAGCCCAGCCGCAGCCCGTGCCCGGCGTGCACCTCGCCGGTGTCCGGATCCAGCAGGCCGCCGAGCATCCGCAGCAGGGTGGTCTTGCCCGCGCCGTTGAGGCCGAGGATGGCCACCCGCGACCCGCGGTCCACCGCCACGTTGACGTCGGTGAAGATCTCCAGCGACCCGTACGACTTGGACAGGCCGGTCGCCGTGAGCGGCGTCTTGCCGCACGGCGCCGGGTTCGGGAAGCGGACCTTGGCCACCTTGTCGGAGACCCGGACCTCCTCCAGCCCGGAGATCAGCTTCTCGGCCCGGCGGGCCATGTTCTGCGCGGCGACGGTCTTGGTGGCCTTGGCCCGCATCTTGTCGGCCTGGGCCATCAGCGCGCCGGCCTTCTTCTCGGCGTTGGCCCGCTCCCGGCGGCGGCGGCGCTCGTCGGTCTCCCGCGCCTCCAGGTACGCCTTCCAGCCCAGATTGTAGACGTCGACCACCGAGCGGGTCGCGTCGAGGAACCAGACCTTGTTGACCACCGACTCCAGCAGCGAACCGTCGTGGGAGATCACGATCAGCCCGCCCTTGTGGTTGGCGAGGAACCCGCGCAGCCAGGTGATCGAGTCGGCGTCGAGGTGGTTGGTGGGCTCGTCGAGCAGCAAGATGCCGCCGCCGTTCTCGCCGGCGTCGCGGAACAGGATCCGGGCCAGCTCGACGCGGCGACGCTGGCCGCCGGAGAGGGTGCCGATGGTCTGGGCGAGGGCCCGGTCGGGCAGGCCGAGGTTGGCGCAGATGCGGGCGGCCTCGGCCTCGGCCGCGTACCCGCCGAGGGCGGCGAACTGGTCCTCCAGCGCGCCGTAGCGGCGGACCAGCCGGTCGTCGGCGTTCTCGGCGAGCTGGGCCTCGACCTCCTGCATCTGGGCCATCAGCACGTCCAGCCCCCGGGCGGAGAGCACCCGGTCGCGGCCGGTGACCTCCAGGTCGCCCGTGCGCGGGTCCTGCGGGAGGTAGCCGATGGCGCTGCGCCGGTCGATCTGCCCGGCGTAGGGCTGCCCCTCCCCCGCGAGCACCTTCAGCGTGGTGGTCTTGCCGGCGCCGTTGCGGCCGACCAGGCCGATGCGGTCGCCCGGCTGCACCCGCAGCGTGGTGTCGGACAGCAGGATCCGGGCGCCGGCGCGCAACTCCAGGCCGGTGGCAGTGATCATGTCGGGGACTCGCTCTCGGGGTCTGGAAGGGCTGACTCAGGGCACGCGAAAGCGCCGGCGGGTCGATGTTCCCGTCGGCGCGGGGCGGTTCAGCCTTCGCAGCGCAGCACGGGGCAAGTGTACCGGGCCGCCCGATGCGCGCCGCCCGGATTACCGGTCAAGATCATCGGGTACGGAGGCGTCGTCCGGACCCGGTCCGGCACCGCAACCACCACACGTGACGAATCGGTGATCGGGGTCAACATGGAGCTGAACGAGAACGCGCGGATCGACACCAGCCAGGTGGACGACCGGCGGGGGTCCGGCGGAGGCGGCGGCGGCCTGGGCGGGATCCCGATCCCGATCGGCGGGGGACGCGGCGGCATCGTCGGCATCATCGTCGCCGTGCTGGTCGCCCTGGTCGGCGGCGGCTTCGGCCTGAACGCGGCCTTCGACGGCGACGGGTCCGGGCAGGGCGACAACACCTCGCTGGAGCAGAAGTGCTCCGCCGACGACGCCCTCAAGCAGCTCGACTGCCGCAACACCCTCTACGTCAACTCGATCCAGGCGTACTGGCGCACCGCCCTGCCGGAGACCTTCGGCGAGCAGTACCAGCCGTCGAAGACCGTCTTCTTCAGCCAGGGCGTCAACACCGCCTGCGGCCAGGCCGACTCGGGCGTCGGCCCGTTCTACTGCCCGGCGGACGACCTGGTCTACATCGACCTGACCTTCTACAACCTGCTCGCCGACCAGCTCGGGGCCAAGGGCGAGTTCGCCCAGCCGTACGTGCTGGCCCACGAGTACGGCCACCACGTGCAGGACCTGCTCGGCACCGAGGCGCAGATGCGCCGCCAGCAGCAGCGCGACCCGGCCAACGCCAACGCCCTGTCGGTGAAGCTGGAACTCCAGGCCGACTGCTACGCGGGCGCATGGGCCAAGAACGCCACCGGCACCGCCGACGAGCAGGGCCAGAAGATCTTCAAGAGCATCTCGGAGCAGGACATCCAGCAGGCCATCGACACCGCCGAGAAGATCGGCGACGACGCCATCCAGCAGCGCTCGGGACGCCCCGTCAACCCGGACGAGTTCACCCACGGCACCTCCGAGCAGCGCCGGCAGTGGTTCACCAAGGGGTACGAGACCGGCGACCCGAAGCAGTGCGACACCTTCGGCGGCGGCGCCTGACCCTCGTACCCGGCGAGCCAGCGCAGCGGAGCCCGACCCGGCCGACGGCCGTCGCCGGCCGGGTCGAGCTCCCCTCCGGGCCACCCGTTCGAAAAGTTTCCGAAAACTTCCGGAATTCGTTGACCCGTTCGAAATGCCGCTGCAATACTCCGTGCCACCACGGCATCCATCTACACCTATTGATGTCGGGCATCGTCGAACGTCACCGCCCCCGGGAGGACCTGCGCATGTTCGCCAGCATCAGCGGCCCCCGCCGCCCGTCACCACCCCGAGCAGCGCGCCACGCCCGCCGACTGGCGGTGCTCGCCACCGCCGCCGTGGCGCTGGCAGCGACCGGTCTCGCGGTCGCCGCCACCCCGTCCAGCGCCGCAGCCTGCAACGGCTACGTCGGCCTCACCTTCGACGACGGGCCGACGGGCAGCACCAATGCCCTGCTGTCCGTGCTCCGGGCCAACAACGTCCGGGCGACCATGTTCAATGTCGGGCAGAACGTGCAGGGCAATCCGTCCGCCGCGCGGGCCCAGGTCGACGCCGGCATGTGGGTCGCCAACCACAGTTGGAACCACGCCCACATGACCTCGATGAACCAGAGCCAGATGCAGTCGGACCTCTCCCAGACCAACTCGGCGATCCAGTCGGCGACCGGCGTCCGGCCGCAGTTGTTCCGCCCGCCCTACGGGGAGACCAACTCGACCCTCCAGTCGGTCGCCTCCTCGCTCGGCCTGCGCCAGGTGATCTGGGACGTCGACTCCCAGGACTGGAACGGTGCCAGCGTCAGCCAGATCGTCTCCAACGCCAGCCGGCTCCAGGACGGCCAGGTCATCCTGATGCACGACGGCATCCAGAACACCCGCGACGCGATCCCGCAGATCATGGCAAACCTGAACAGCCGCGGCCTCTGCCCCGGCATGATCTCCCCGAGCACCGGCCGGGCGGTGGCCCCCGACGGCACCCCGCCGCCGACCACCGCGCCGCCGACCGGCTCCCCGACCACGCCGCCGCCCGGCGGCGGATGCACCGCGACGGCGACCTTCCCCAACGTCTGGGGCGACCGGTACAACACCTCGGTGACGGTCCAGGGGGCCAGCAACTGGACGGTGGTCGTGGCGGTGACCGCGCCGCAGCGCGTCAGCACCACCTGGAACGGCACCGCCAGCTGGGACAGCACCGGCTACGTGATGACGATGCGGTCCAACGGCAGCGGCAACACGTTCGGCTTCACCACGATGATGAACGGCAACAGCAGCGCCCGGCCGCAGATCCGTTCCTGCACCGCCGGTTGACCCCGGAGCTTCCCGCCCGGGCCGTTCCCGTCGGCCCGGGCGGGAAGCCGGCGCGGGGTGATTGCAGGGGCCCCTTCCTATGCAGAATGCGTTAACAAGGTGCCCTTCCTTACCCCCGGACCAGGATTCGGACGGCGCGGGCGGCGGCGATCGCGTCGACCAGCACCGCGAGGCGGGGCTCGGGGACGTCGAGGAGGCGGTCGGCGCGCAACTCGGCGAGCGGGGCGAGCCGCCGGTCGGCCAGCACGCCGTCCACCGCCCGGCGGTCGCCACCGCAGACCACGGCGGCGAGGTGGGCCGCCTCCGGCAGGAGCAGCCGGACGGCCAGCTCGGCCGCGTCGCCGAGGGCCGCCTTCGCCTGGTTGTCCCGCCGCCGGGCGAACCGCTGCTGGGACCACCCGCCGGCAGCGGTGCGGCCCTGCACGTAGCGGGTGTCCACCTTCGACACGACCAGCTTCTCCCCCTCGGCGACACCGACGGCCACCGCGCCCTTGCGGGCGAGCAGCAGGCCGATCCGGCGCGGCGCGCGGGCGGCGGCCACGAACCCGGGCACGTCGGCCCCGGGCGGCGCGCCCGGCGGGGTGTGCAGGGCGGCGGTGGCCCCGTCCGGGGCGGTGAGCAGCAGACCGTACTCCTGGGCCGTCGCGGTGGGTGGGCCGTGCCGGTCGGCGAAGCCGTCCACCCAGCGGTCGACGCGGGCCGGTGCCACCTCGACCCAGCGTCCGCCGCCGGCCGCCGGTCTGCTGCTCATGGCCCCGAACCTACGGCACCGGCAGCCGACCGTCCGCCCCACCCGCCCCGGCCCTTGGACAATCACCGTTCCGCTCGAACGTCAACTGTCCAAGGTCCGGAGCATCACGCCGGCGCAGCCGGCGGGGAGACGGGGCGGCGGGAGACGGGGCGGCGCAGCCGGCGGAGCCGAAAGTGCGGTCAGGCGGTCAGCAGGATGACGACGGCCAGCGCGGCGATGATCGCGCTGGACACCAGGCCGGTCACCCGGCGACCACGCGGGCCCGTGAGGGCCCGGCCGACCACGCTGCCACCGCCGGCGACCAGCAGCTGCCAGCTCGCCGAGGCGAGGAAGGCGCCGGCCACGAAGGCGACCGCCGCGGCCGGGCCGACCCCGTGGCCGTCGTTGCGGGCGAGCACGAGCGCGGCGAAGTAGACCACGGTCGCCGGGTTGAGCATCGTCAGCGCCAGCAACCCGGCGAAGGCGCGGCCCGGGCTCTCCAGGCCGCGCCGCCGACCCGCCGCACCCACCGGGCGGGGATGCAGCGCCTGCCACGCGCCCCGCACCGCGATGGCGAGCAGCACGGCCGCCGCCACCAGCCGCAGCGGCCCGGCGACCGGGGCGACGAGGCCGGCGACCGCCGCCCCGCCGAGGGTGGCCACGGCCGCGTAGACGCCGTCGGCGGTGGCCACCCCGAGGGCGGCGGCGGCACCGACCCGGAACGAGGTCCGCGCGCTCAGCCCCATGATCAGCACGGCGATCGCGCCCACGGGCACGGCGACGCCGTAGCCGGCCGCGAGACCGGCCAGGAACGCCCCGGTCACGACGGTCGGCGCAGGACCGGGGCGGCCGGCGGCACCGCCCGCTGTCGACCGCCGGCCACGGCCGTGGGGACAGGGGCAGGCATCATCCGGTACGTCTCGATCATCCGCCCATGGTGCGTCGCGCCCACCCGCCTGACCAGCGGTTTATCGCGGGCCGAGACCGTGCCGATCATGGGTCGAGTGGCCCTCGGGCGCAGTCGGCGGCCGCTCGACCCCCGATCGGGAGTCCCCGGTCCGGAACGGGTCGAGCGCGGCACCCGGGCGGGTGCCGCGCTCGACGGGAAGCAACGACGCAGGCGAGCGTCGGACCTCGACGGGGATCAGACGTTGAAGCCGAGGGAGCGGAGCTGGTCGCGCCCCTCGTCGGTGATCTTGTCAGGGCCCCACGGCGGCAGCCAGACCCAGTTGATCCGGATGTCGTTCACCAGTCCCCCGCCGGGGCCGGTGGTCAGCGCCTGCCGGGCCTGGTCCTCGATCACGTCGGTCAGCGGGCAGGCCGCCGAGGTCAGCGTCATGTCCAGGGTGGCGACGTTCTCGTCGTCGACGTGCACGCCGTATACCAGGCCGAGGTCGACCACGTTGATGCCCAGCTCGGGGTCGACGACGTCCTTCATCGCCTCCTCGACGTCGGCGACGGCGGCCTTCCCGCCCGCGCCGCTGCCGGCGTCGGCGACGCCGGCCGCACCAGCGTCACCACCGCTGCCGGCGGCCGACGGGGCCGTGCCCTCGGTGGCCGGGGTCGCGGCGTCGGTCGCCACGGCGCCGTCCTGCGGCGCGCCGGCGGTCTGGTCAGAACTCATGCCTTCACCTCCGGGCTCGCGCCCACCCCGGCGCGCGCCGCCGCGTCCTTGAACGCCATCCACGGCAGCAGCGCGCACTTGACCCGGGCGGGGTAGCGCGCGACACCCGCGAACGCCACCCCGTCACCGAGCACGTCCTCGTCCGGCGTGACCTGGCCACGGCCGGACATCAACTCGACGAACGCCTCGTGCACGGCGAACGCCTCCCCCGCCTCCCGGCCGCGCAGCAGCTCGTGCAGCACGCTCGCCGACGCCTGGCTGATCGAGCAGCCCATGCCGTCGTACGAGACGTCGTGCAGCACGACGCCGTCGGTGGCGACCCGGACGGTCACCTCGTCGCCGCAGGTCGGGTTGACGTGGTGCGCCTCGGCGACCCGGTCCGTCGGGTCGTCGGCGTCGCGCAGGCCACGGCCGTGGGGGCGCTTGTAGTGGTCCAGGATGATCTCCTGGTAGAGCTGGTCGAGCTGCATCAGTCGAACACCTTCCGCACCTGCTCCAGGCCGCCCACCAGGGCGTCGATCTCGCCGGTGGTGGTGTAGAGGTAGAACGAGGCCCGCGTCATGGCCGGCACGCCGAACCGGCTGCACACCGGCTTCGCGCAGTGGTGCCCGACCCGCACCTGCACGCCAAGCGAGTCGAGGACCTGCCCGACGTCGTGCGGGTGGATGTCGCCGAGCGCGAACGAGATCGTCCCGCCCCGGCCCACCGGCACGGTCGGCCCGAAGATCCGCAGGCCGGGCACGGTGGCGAGGGCGTCCAGCGCGTACGCCGTCAGCTCCTTCTCGTGCCACTGGATCGCCCGCATGTCCAGGCCGGTGAGGTAGTCCACCGCCGCGCCGAGCGCCACCGCCTCGGCGATCGGCGGGGTGCCCGCCTCGAACCGGGCCGGCGGCGCGGCGAACGTCGACCGGGCCATGGTGACCGTCTCGATCATCGAGCCGCCGCCCATGACCGGGGGCATCGCCGCGAGCAGCTCGCCGCGGCCCCACAGCACCCCGATGCCGGTCGGGCCGCACATCTTGTGCCCGGTGAAGACGACGAAGTCGGCGTCGAGGTCGACCACGTCGATGGGCAGGTGCGGCACGGACTGCGAGCAGTCCAGCAGCAGCAGCGCGCCCACCTCGCGGACCCGGGCGGTGATCCGGGCGGTGGCGTTGACGGTGCCGAGGATGTTGGACATGTGCACCAGCGAGACGATCTTCGTCCGCTCGGTGACCAGGTCGTCCAGCCCGGACTCGTCGAGCCGCCCGGCGTCGGTGACCGGGAACCAGCGCAGGGTCGCGCCGGTGCGCTCCGCGAGGAGCTGCCACGGGACGATGTTGGAGTGGTGCTCCATCTCGGAGATCACGATCTCGTCGCCGGGGCCCAGCCGGAACCGGGGGTCGGCGTCCGCGCGCAGCGACGCGTTGGAGAACGCGTACGCCACGAGGTTGATCGCCTCGGTCGAGTTCTTGGTGAACACCACCTCGTCCACGCTGGGCGCGTTGACGAACCGGGCGATCTTGGCCCGGGCCCCCTCGTACGCCTCCGTCGCCTCGGTGCCCAGGGTGTGCACCGAGCGCGAAACGTTGGCGTTGTGCCGCGCGTAGTGCTCGGCGAGGACGTCGAGCACCTGCCGCGGCTTGTGCGAGGTGTTCGCGCTGTCGAGATAGACCAGCGGGTGCCCGTTGACCTCCCGGTCGAGGATCGGGAAGTCCGCGCGCACCGCCGCCACGTCGAAGCGCGGCACGTCGTCGAACTGCGGCATGCCGGCCGGGATGGTCAGAGAGGACATCGTCGGTCAGGCCCGCGCCGCGCCGGCCCCGGCGACGTACCGCTCGTAGCCCTCGTCCTCAAGCTTGTCGGCCAGCTCCGGGCCGCCCTGCTCGACGATCCGCCCGGCGACGAAGACGTGCACGAAGTCGGGCTTGATGTAGCGCAGGATGCGGGTGTAGTGGGTGATCAGCAGCAGGCCGGTGTCCCCGGTGTCGCGGACCCGGTTGACCCCCTCGCTGACCACGCGCAGCGCGTCGACGTCGAGGCCCGAGTCGGTCTCGTCGAGAATCGCCACCTTCGGCTTGAGCAGCTCCAGCTGCACGATCTCGTGCCGCTTCTTCTCGCCGCCGGAGAAGCCCTCGTTGACGTTGCGCTGGGCGAAGGCCGGGTCCATCTGGAGGCGCTGCATCGCGCCGCGCAGCTCGCCGCCCCAGGTGCGCAGCTTCGGCGCCTCGCCGTCGATCGCGGTCTTGGCGGTGCGCAGGAAGTTGGCCACCGACACGCCGGGCACCTCGACCGGGTACTGCATGGCCAGGAAGAGGCCGGCGCGGGCCCGCTCGTCGACGGACATGGCCAGCACGTCGACGCCGTCGAGGGTCACCGAGCCGCCGGTGATCTCGTACTTCGGGTGGCCGGCGATCGAGTAGGCCAGGGTGGACTTGCCGGAGCCGTTGGGGCCCATGATCGCGTGGGTCTCCCCCGACCGCACGGTCAGGTCGACGCCGGACAGGATCGGCTTGAGCTCACCCTCGGGCAGCTTGACCGACACCTTCAGGTCGCGGATCTCCAGGGTGCTCATTATCGGGTCACTCCATTGCTCGGCGTCGGGCGGCCGTCGGCGCCCACGGGAAGGTAGATGTCGCCGTCGCGGACCTCGACGGCATAGACCGGAACGGGTTCGGTGGCGGGCAGCCCGGTGGGCTCGCCGGTGCGCAGGTCGAAGCGGGAGCCGTGCAGCCAGCACTCCAGCGTGCAGCCCTCGACCTCGCCCTCCGACAGGGCCACGGCTGCGTGCGAGCACTCGTCGTACGCGGCGTAGAACTCCCCGTCCTCGCCGTGCACCAGCGCGATCGGGGTGCCGTCGACGTCGGCGCTGACCACGGTGCCCTTCGGCACGTCGTCGGCCGCACAGATCCTGATCATCAGACGCCGCCCTTGGCCAGCCGGGCCTCGATGGCGTCGCCGAGCCGGTCGCGCAGCTCCTCGACCGGGATCTTGTTGATCAGCTCGGCGAAGAAGCCGCGGACCACGAGGCGGCGGGCCTCGGTCTCCGGGATGCCGCGCGCCATCAGGTAGAACAGCTGCTCGTCGTCGAAGCGGCCGGTCGCGCTCGCGTGCCCGGCGCCGGCGATCTCGCCGGTCTCGATCTCCAGGTTGGGCACCGAGTCGGCCCGCGCGCCGTCGCTGAGCAGCAGGTTCCGGTTGATCTCGTACGTCTCGGTGCCGGTCGCCTCGGCGCGGATCAGCACGTCACCCACCCAGACGGTGTGCGCGTCGGCGCCCTGCAACGCGCCCCGGTAGCCGACGTAGCTGCGGCAGTCGGGCACGTTGTGGTCGACGAGCTGGCGGTGCTCCAGGTGCTGGCCGCCGTCGGCGAAGTAGAGCCCGTACAGCTCGGCCTCGCCGCCCCGGCCCGTGTACTCCACCGAGGTGTACTGCCGGACCAGGTCGCCGCCGAGGGTGACCTGGACGTGCACGACCCTGGCGTCCCGGCCCAGCCGGACCTTCAGGTGCTGCACCTGCACGGCGTCGGCGGCCCAGTCGGCCACCGTGACCAGGGTCAGCTTCGCGCCGTCGGCCACCGACACCTCGACGTTGTCGGCCAGGGTGGCCGAGCCGGCGTGCTCCAGCACCAGGGTCACCTCGGCGAACCGGCCCACCTCGACGAAGGTGTGCCCGAACGCGAGCCCCTCGGCGGAGTCGCCGACCACCCGCAGGCGCACCGGCTCAGCGACGACCGCCTCGCGGGCCACCTCGACCAGCAGCGCCTGCCCGGCCCCGCCGTACGCCAGGGCGCTGACCCGGTCGACCGGGGTGAGCACGCTGCCCACCCGGGGGTCGTCGGAGCCGGCCCGGGACACGGTGACCCCGGCCGGCAGGTCGCCGTGCTCGTGCCGGACGGCGCCGGTGGCGGCCTGCGCGTCGCCGCCGACCAGGCCGCGCAGGCGCTTGAGCGGGGTGAAGCGCCACTCCTCCTCCAGGCCCGTCAGGGCCGGGAAGTCGGCGACGTCGTACGAGCGGAGCGCCTGCGACTTGGTGCTGGGCGGCGCGGAAGCCTGGGTAGTCATCTCTTCCTTGGTCTGTTCTAAGGCGACGGTGTCTGGCTGGGCGGCGGCGTCAGCCGACCGCGCCCTCCATCTGGAGCTCGATCAGGCGGTTGAGCTCCAGGGCGTACTCCATCGGGAGCTCCTTGGCGATCGGCTCGATGAAGCCGCGGACGATCATCGCCATCGCCTCGTCCTCGCTCAGGCCCCGGCTCATCAGGTAGAAGAGCTGGTCGTCGCTGATCTTGGAGACGGTCGCCTCGTGCCCCATCGACACGTCGTCCTCGCGGATGTCGACGTACGGGTAGGTGTCGGAGCGGGAGATGGTGTCGACCAGCAGCGCGTCGCACTTGACCGTGCTGCGGCTGCTGTGCGAGCCCTCCAGCACCTGCACCAGGCCCCGGTAGGACGTGCGGCCGCCGCCCCGGGCGATCGACTTCGACACGATGGTGCTGCTGGTGTGCGGCGCGGCGTGCACCATCTTGGCGCCCGCGTCCTGGTGCTGGCCCTCACCGGCCATGGCCACCGAGAGCACCTCGCCCTTGGCGTGCTCGCCGGTCATGTAGACCGCCGGGTACTTCATGGTGACCTTGGAGCCGATGTTGCCGTCGACCCACTCCATCGTCGCGCCCTCGTGGCACACGGCGCGCTTGGTGACCAGGTTGTAGACGTTGTTCGACCAGTTCTGGATGGTCGTGTAGCGGCACCGGGCGTTCTTCTTGACGATGATCTCCACGACCGCGCTGTGCAGCGAGTCGGACGAGTAGAGCGGCGCGGTGCAGCCCTCGACGTAGTGCACGTACGCGCCCTCGTCGACGATGATCAGGGTCCGCTCGAACTGGCCCATGTTCTCGGTGTTGATCCGGAAGTACGCCTGCAGCGGGATCTCCACGTGCACGCCCTTCGGCACGTAGATGAACGAGCCGCCGGACCACACGGACGTGTTCAGCGCGGCGAACTTGTTGTCGCCGACCGGGATCACCGTGCCGAAGTATTCCTTGAAGACGTCCTCGTGCTCCTTGAGGGCGGTGTCGGTGTCCAGGAAGAGGACACCCTGCTCCTCCAGGTCCTCGCGGATCTTGTGGTAGACGACCTCGGACTCGTACTGCGCCGCGACGCCGGCGACCAGCCGCTGCTTCTCCGCCTCGGGGATGCCCAGCCGGTCGTAGGTGTTCTTGATGTCCTCGGGCAGGTCCTCCCAGCTGGTGGCCTGCTTCTCGGTGGAGCGCACGAAGTACTTGATGTTGTCGAAGTCGATCCCGGTGAGGTCGGCCCCCCACGCCGGCATCGGCTTGCGGCCGAACAGCCGCAGGCCCTTCAGGCGCAGGTCGAGCATCCAGGCGGGCTCGTTCTTCTTCGCCGAGATGTCCCGCACCACCGCCTCGTTGAGGCCGCGCTGGGCGGCGGCCCCGGCGACGTCGGGGTCGGCCCAGCCGTACTCGTAGCGACCGAGGGCGGCGAGCTGCTCCTCCTGGGTCAGGGGCTGGACGATCTGCTCGGTCATCTATCTGTCCTCACAGTGGTGACGGTGTTACGGGACTGGGCCGGAATGTGCGTGGTGCACACCCCGTCGCCGTGCGCGATGGTGGCCAGGCGCTGCACGTGGGTGCCGACCAGACGGGAGATCACCGCCGTCTCGGCCTCGCACAGCTGGGGGAACTCGGCGGCCACGTGCGCCACCGGGCAGTGGTGCTGGCAGAGCTGGCCACCGGAGGCGATCGTGGACGCGTTGGCAGCGTAGCCCTCGGCGGTCAGCGCCCCGGCGAGCGCCTCGGCCCGCGCCAGGGGATCGTCGCCGGCGTCCTCCATGGCCGCGCGGCAGCGGTCCTCCAGGGCGGCGACCTGGTCGGCGGCGAACGCCTCCACCGCCGCCGAGCCGCCGTTGCGGGAGATCCAGCGCAGCGCGGCGGTGGCGATGTTGTCGTAGTGGTGGGTGCCGCAGCGGCCCCGGGCCGCGTCGGTCAGCACGAAGACCTTCGCCGGGCGGCCCCGCCCCCGGCTGCCCCGGACGGTCTGCTCGCGGGCGACCACGTCGCCGTCGGCGAGCATCGCGTCGAGGTGCCGGCGGATCGCCGCCGGGCTCAGGCCCAGCGCCGAGCCGAGCTGCCCGGCGGTGGTCGCCCCACGCTCCAGCAGGAGCTGGGTGACCCGGTCCCGGGTCGACAGGTCGGCCGCGGCGGAACCGGCCGCTGGCGGAGCGGACTCCGGGCGGGCGGACGCGGACGCACCGGCGACCGGACCGGTCGCCGGCTGCTGCCCGGAGAGCGCCGCCGCGTTTTTCACAACGCCCACGTTACGTAATTCGCCGGGGGGCCGCAAACCCGGGTGCCGGTGATCCGAACCACCGCAGCGCCGGAGTCACCCGATCGGGTTCCACTACGGTGCGTAGGATTCGCTCCGTGAAGCGATCCGTCCGGTTCCCGGTCTCCGCCACCCTGCTGCGCCGCCTCGCGCTCGCCTCGATCATCGCGAACGTGGCCATCGTGGTCACCGGCGGGGCGGTCCGGCTGACCGCCTCCGGCCTCGGCTGCCCCACCTGGCCCCGGTGCACCGACGCGTCGTACACGACGACCCAGGAGATGGGCGTGCACGGGGTGATCGAGTTCGGCAACCGGCTGCTCACCTTCGCCGTGGGCCTCATCGCCCTCGCCGTGGTGGTGGGGGTGCTGCTGCACGGCGCACGGCGGCGGGAGCTGCTGCCGCTCGCGGTGGCGGTGCTGTTCGGCATCCCGTTGCAGGCCGTGATCGGCGGGATCACCGTGCTGACCAACCTCAACCCGTGGGTGGTGGGGCTGCACTTCCTCGCCTCGATGGTGGTGATCGCGGCCGCGTACGCGCTCTGGCGGCGCGTCGGCGAGCCGGACGGCCCCGTGGTGCCCACCGTGCCGGGGCCGCTGCGGGCGCTGGCGCTGGTCACCACCGTCGTCAGCGCCGCGGTGCTGGTGATCGGCACCTGGGTCACCGGCAGCGGCCCGCACGCGGGCGACCACGGCGCGGCCCGCAACGGCCTCGACCCGGAGGCGATCTCCCAGGTGCACGCCGACGGGGTGTTCCTGCTGGTCGGGCTGTCGGTGGCGCTGGTCTTCGCGTTCCGCGCGGTCGGCGCGCGCCGGGCGGAACGGGCCGCCGTCGTGCTGGTCGCCGTGGAGCTGGGGCAGGGCGTGATCGGCTTCGTGCAGTACTTCACCCACCTGCCCGCCGTGCTGGTCGGCGCGCACATGCTCGGCTCGTGCCTGGTCCTGCTGGCCACCCTCGCCGTGCAGTGGTCGACCCGGGAGCGCCGGCCGGTCCAGCCGGCGTGGGAGACCGCGACGCCACCGGCCGAGGCCCCCGTCCCGGTCGGCGCCTGACGCCCCCGCCGCCCTAGCGGGGACGGGGCAGGCGGGTGAGGTGGGTGACGACGGCGTCGGCGAGGCGCTCGGGGGCCCCGTCGGCGTACCCGAGGAACAGCGACGGCTCGGTCAGCTCCAGCTCGACCAGGACGGGCGCGCCGTCCGGGCCCGGGATCAGGTCCACCCGGGCGTAGAGCAGCCGCCGCGTGCCGCCGGGGACCGCCGCGAGCACCCGCTCGGCGACGGCGAGCTGCGCGGGGGTGGCCGTGCGGGGGGTGATCTCCTCGGCCTTGTAGAGCCCGTCCGGGCCGAGGTCGGGGCCGGTGAGCATCGGGCCCTTGCGGATCGCGTGGCTGAAGGCGAGCCCGTCGGGGCCGGCCAGGAACAGCAGGGCCGTCTCCCCAGCGGTGTCCACCGCCGCGAGGTACGGCTGGACCATCGCGACCCGGCCGGCGTCCGACAGGCGGCGCAGGTGGGCCAGGGCCAGCTCGCGGTGCTCCGGGTCGGCGAGGTCGTAGCGGCCGGTGTCCTGGCTGCCGGCGCTGACCGCCGGCTTGATCACGTGTTCGCCGCCGGTGGCGGGCGGCGTCCAGGGCTGCCCCGGCGCCACCCAGCCGGTCGGCACCGTGGGCACGCGGGCGGCCGACAGCTCGTCGAGGTAGCGCTTGTCGGTGTTCCAGCGCACCACGTCGGCCGGGTTGACCAGCCGGGGGACGGTGTCGGCCCAGGCCACGAACTCGTCGCGGCGCAGCGCGTAGTCCCACGGCGACCGGAGCACGACCAGGTCGTACGCGGCCCAGTCGACCGCCGGGTCGTCCCAGGCGGCGACGGTGGCCGCGATGCCCCTCCCGGCGAGCGGGGCCAGCAGCAGCCGGTCGTCGGGCTCCAGGTCAGGCAGGTCGGCGCAGGTGACGATAGCGACCCGGGGTTCCCCCCGGGTCGACTGGTGGTGGTCGGTCAAGTTATCGGTCAACGGGCCATCGTGCGCCGGGCCATCGACCGCCAGAGGTCGTTGCTCGGGCGCATCTGGTCCATCAGCTCGCGCTCCCAGGCGTTCTCGACGGTGACTCCCGCCTTGGCGCACGCCTCCCGCGCGACGACGGTGTCGTCCGCGAACTGGTCGCCCCAGGCCCCGTCGGACCCGACGAGGACGATGCGCGCGCCGCGCTTGCCGACGTACTCGATGACCGCCTTCGCCCCGCCGTGCCCGGCGGCGAACGACTTGATGCCCGCGACCAGGCCGTCAGGGGTCTGGTCGGCGACGGTCTGCTGAGCCGTCAGCGTCGTATCGGAACCATCTGCCATGACGCGAAGCCTAAGCAGAGTTGCATCCGGACGTGCGAGAACCATGAACTATTTGTGATGCCAATTACCCCTGCGTTTAAGGAAACCCACAGGTGTTTTGCCCGGTTATATGAGGACTCAGGGCACCAAAGCGGCCGGGCGAAGTTACACGATCGTCACAACTCGCGCGCGCCCGACGCAAGTCGGGAATGTCGCCCAGGATCGATGGATCAGACCAGCGCGTCGACGGCGACGGCCGCGAACAGGATGGTGAGGTAGACGTACGACCAGTGGAACAGCCGCATCGGGCGGACCGCGCCACCCCGGGCCACCTGGCGGCACAGCCGGTGCGCCTCGTACACGAAGACCCCGCCCGACAGCAGCGCGGTCACGCCGTAGATCGCGCTCATCCCGAGCGGCCAGACGGCCAGCGAGGAGAGCAGCGTCAGCCAGGCGAAGCCGATGATCTCGGCGTTGACCCGGCGGGCCGAGGCCACCACCGGCAGCATCGGGATGCCGGCGCGGGCGTAGTCCGCCTTGTATTTCATCGCGAGCGGGTAGAAGTGCGGCATCTGCCAGAAGAAGACCACCGCGAACAGCGCCCACGCCGCCGGGGCCAGCGAGCCGGTCACCGCGGCCCAGCCGATCAGCACCGGCGCGGCCCCGCACGCGCCGCCCCAGAAGGTGTTCTGCGGCGTGGTCCGCTTCAACCACAGCGTGTAGACCAGGTCGTAGTAGGCGATCGCGGCCAGGGTGAGCCCCGCGGCCAGCAGGTTGGTGAACACCGCCATCAGCGTCACCGAGACCACCGCGAGCACCAGGCCGAAGACCAGCGCGTTGCGCGGGGACACCGTGTGCGTCGGCAGCGGACGCCGCTTGGTGCGCCGCATGAGCTGGTCGATGTCCCGGTCGATGTAGCAGTTGAGCACGCTGGCCGCGCCGGCGGCGAGCGAGCCGCCCACCAGGACCACCGCCATCAGCCACAGCGACGGCAGCCCGCCCTCGGCGAGCATCATCGCGGGAACGGTGGTCACCAGCAGCAGTTCGACGATCCGCGGCTTGGTCAGCGAGACGTACGCCGAGACCACCGCCCGGACGTCCCGCCGGGGCGCCACCGGGGCGCCGGTCACCGTGCGCACCGGCGGTTGCCCGGCAGAGTTGCTGACGGGGCGCTCGGTGATCATGCTCACGGATGCCACCTTCCGGCGTCGGCAGGGGGAGTCGGGTCGGTCGGACCCGTCGGGGCCCACACACCGTCCCCACACACTACGCGTCGTCGTTTTCGCTGCCCGCGCGACCCGACCACGGTGCGGACCGTCACACCCCCGGTTGAACGGCGGAAACGCCCAACCGCGTAAAGAAGAGCATGCACAGATCCCGGGGCGGGGGTTTACCCCCGCTCGATAGGGTCATCCGAGAGGGTTCCGCCCAACTGCCGAGGAGTACGACACATCGTGGCTGCCAACCGACCTGAGCAACCCGCACTCAACTGGTCCGACCTCGACCGCCGGGCCGTGGACCTCGTCCGCGTGCTGGCCATGGACGCCGTGGAGAAGTCCGGCAACGGTCACCCGGGCACCGCGATGAGCCTCGCGCCCGCGGCCTACCTGCTGTTCAACCGCGTGATGCGGCACAACCCGGCCGACCCGAACTGGCCGGGCCGGGACCGGTTCGTGCTCTCCGCCGGCCACTCCAGCCTCACCCTCTACATCCAGCTCTTCCTCGCCGGCTACCCCCTGGCCCTGGACGACCTCAAGTCACTGCGGCAGTGGGGCTCGCTCACCCCGGGCCACCCCGAGCACGGGCACACCCCGGGCGTGGAGACCACCACCGGCCCGCTCGGCCAGGGCCTCGGCAACGCGGTCGGCATGGCCATGGCCGCCCGCCGCGAGCGCGGCCTGTTCGACCCGGAGACCGAGCCGGGCGCCTCGGTCTTCGACCACGACGTGTGGTGCATCGCCTCCGACGGCGACATCGAGGAGGGCATCACCCACGAGGCCAGCGCCCTCGCGGGGCACCAGCAGCTGGGCAACCTCTGCGTGATCTACGACGACAACGAGATCTCGATCGAGGACGACACCCGCATCGCCAAGAGCGAGGACGTCGCGGCCCGCTACGAGGCGTACGGCTGGCACGTGCAGACCGTCGACTGGCGGGCCGGCGACGCCGACCAGGGCGACTACCACGAGGACGTCGAGGCGCTGCACCGGGCGCTGCTGGCGGCGAAGGCCGAGACCGGCCGGCCCTCCTTCATCGCGCTGCGCACCATCATCGGCTGGCCCGCGCCGAACAAGAAGAACACCGGCAAGATCCACGGCTCGGCGCTCGGCGCGAGCGAGGTGGCCGCCACCAAGGAGCTGCTCGGCTTCGACCCGGCGCAGAGCTTCCAGGTCGACGAGGACGTCCTCGGGCACGCCCGCCGGGTCCTGGAGCGCGGCGCGGCGGCGCAGCAGGAGTGGGAGCGGACGTACGAGGGCTGGGCCAAGGCCAACCCGGAGCGCAAGGCGCTGTGGGACCGGATGTCGCAGCGGGTGCTGCCGGAGGGCTGGACCGAGGCGCTGCCGACGTTCCCGGCCGACGCCAAGGGCGTGGCCACCCGGGCCGCGTCCGGCAAGGTGCTGGAGGCCCTCGCCCCGGTGCTGCCGGAGCTGTGGGGCGGCTCGGCCGACCTGGCCGAGAGCAACAACACCACCATGAAGGGCGAGCCGTCGTTCGTCCCGGCGGTGCACGCCACCAAGGACTTCCCGGGCCACGAGTACGGCCGTACGCTGCACTTCGGCATCCGCGAGCACGCGATGGGCGCGATCCTCAACGGCATCGCCCTGCACGGCGGGACCCGCCCGTACGGCGGCACGTTCCTGGTGTTCAGCGACTACATGCGCCCGTCGGTGCGGCTCGCCGCGCTGATGAAGCTGCCGGTGGTCTACGTCTGGACGCACGACTCGATCGGCCTCGGCGAGGACGGCCCGACCCACCAGCCGGTGGAGCACCTGACCGCGCTGCGCGCCATCCCCGGCCTGGACGTGGTCCGCCCGGCCGACGCCAACGAGACCGCGTGGGCGTGGCGGCAGGCCCTGGAGCACACCGACCGGCCGACCGCGCTGGCGCTGAGCCGGCAGGCCCTGCCGACGCTGGACCGGTCGACCCTGGCCGGCGCCGAGGGCGTCGCCAAGGGCGGCTACGTGCTGGCCGAGGCGTCCAACGGCAAGCCGCAGGTGATCATCATCGGCACCGGCTCGGAGGTGCAGCTCTGCCTCACCGCCCGGGAGCGGCTGGAGGCCGACGGCACCCCCACCCGGGTGGTGTCGATGCCGTGCCAGGAGTGGTTCTACGAGCAGGACGAGGCGTACCGCGAGTCGGTCCTGCCGCGCGGGGTAAAGGCCCGGGTGAGCGTGGAGGCGGGCATCGCGATGTCCTGGCGCGGCATCGTCGGCGACTCCGGCGAGAGCGTCAGCATCGAGCACTACGGCGCGAGCGCCCCGCACACCGTGCTCTTCGAGCAGTTCGGCTTCACCCCCGACCGGATCGTGGCCGCCGCGCACGCGGCGCTCACCCGGGTGGGCGACATCACCGGTTTCACGACCGGCAACTGAAGGGGAGCGAGGACGACATGACGGACAGGCTCAGCGAACTCACCGCCGCCGGGGTGGCGGTCTGGCTCGACGACCTCTCCCGCGTACGGCTGAGCTCCGGCGGGCTGGACCAGCTCCGCCGGGAGCAGCACGTGGCCGGGGTCACCACCAACCCGACGATCTTCGCGAAGGCGCTCGCCGACGCCGACACCTACGACGGGCAGCTGCGCGACCTCGCCACCCGTGGGGTGGAGGTGGAGGAGGCGGTGCGCATGCTCACCACGTACGACGTGCGGTGGGCGTGCGACGTGATGCGCCCGTCGTACGACGGCAGCCAGGGCGTCGACGGCCGGGTCTCCATCGAGGTGGACCCGCGGCTGGCGCACGAGACGGAGAAGACGGTCGCCGAGGCCAAGGCCCTGTGGTGGCTGGTCGACCGGCCCAACCTCTTCATCAAGATCCCGGCCACCGAGGCGGGCCTGCCGGCGATCACCGCGACCCTGGCCGAGGGGATCAGCGTCAACGTCACGCTGATCTTCGGCCTGGACCGCTACTCGCAGGTCATGGAGGCGTTCCTCGCCGGCCTGGAGCAGGCGAAGGCCAACGGCCACGACCTGTCGAAGATCGGCTCGGTGGCGTCGTTCTTCGTCTCCCGCGTCGACAGCGAGGTCGACAAGCGGCTGGAGAAGCTCGGCTCCGACGAGGCCAAGGCGCTGCGCGGCAAGGCCGCCGTGGCCAACGCCCAGCTCGCCTACGAGCGCTACAGCGAGGTGTTCTCCTCCGACCGGTGGCGGGCCCTCGCCGACGCCGGGGCGCACCCGCAGCGCCCGCTGTGGGCGTCCACCTCGACGAAGAACCCGGACTACCGGGACGTCATCTACGTCGAGGAGCTGATCGCCCCCGGCACGGTCAACACGATGCCGGAGTCGGTGATCCACGCGTACGCCGACCACGGCGAGACGCGCGGGGACACCGTCACCGGGGCGTACGAGGCGGCCCGCCAGGTCTTCACCGACCTGGAGTCGGTCGGCGTCGACATGTCCGACGTGATCGCCGTCCTGGAGCGCGAGGGCGTGGAGAAGTTCGAGGCGAGCTGGCAGGAGCTGCTCGACGGGGTGCGCAAGTCGCTCGCCGCGGCGGGCCAGGGCACCGGGCGGCCCGGCCAGGCCGCCCAGGGCAACTCGGACAAGGCACAGAAGGTGGGGGGCAACGCGTGACCGACGGTCGTGGCGACGCCCCGGGGCGGTGCCCCGGGGCGTCCCGCGCCGTCGACCCGTCCCCTCCGGGTCGCCCCGGCGGCCCTCCCCCGGCGTGCCCGTGGTGGGCCGGGGTGGCGACGTGAGCGACGCGCTGACCGGCCCGGCGGACGCGTCCGCCGGGCTGGTCGTGCACGGCGCGGACCCGGTCGACCGGTCCGCGCCCGCGTCCGTCCGGCAGGCCCTCGTCGCCGGGGGCGTGCCGGCGCGGCTGGCGGCGCAGGACCCCACGCTGTGGGGGCCGGCGGCCGAGGCGACGGCGCGGACCCGGCTCGGCTGGCTGGACACCCACCGGCGCAGCGTCGAGCTGCTGCCCCAGCTCGCCGAGCTGGGCGCCGAGCTGGGCGACCTCGACCACGTGGTGGTCGCCGGAATGGGCGGCTCCTCGCTGGCCGCCGAGGTGGTCACCCGGGCCCTGGGCCGGCCGCTGACCGTGCTCGACACCACCGACGCGGGCCAGGTCCGCCGGGCGCTGACCGACCGCCTCGACCGCACGGTGGTGGTGCTGGCCGGCAAGTCCGGCCGCACCGTGGAGACCGACAGCCACTGGCGGGTCTACCGGCAGGCGTTCCTGGATTCCGGGCTGACCGCGGCGGAGGCCGGCCGGCACTTCGTGGTGGTCACCGACCCCGGTTCCCCGCTGGAGGCGGTGGCCGCCGAGCTGGGCGCGGTCACCGTGCCCGCAGACCCGCGGGTGGGCGGCCGGTACGCGGCGCTGACCGCGTTCGGGCTGGTGCCGGCGGCGCTGGCCGGCGTGGCCGTCGACGAGCTGCTGGAGCAGGCCGAGGCGCTCGCCGCCTCGCTGGGCCGCGACGCCGACAACCCCGGGCTGGCGCTCGGCGCCGCCCTCGGCGCGGCGGCCACCGGCGGGCGGGACAAGGTGGCCCTCGTGCCCGACGGCACGGGGCTCGACGGGCTCGGCGACTGGATCGAGCAGCTCCTCGCCGAGTCGACCGGCAAGGCGGGGCTCGGCCTCCTGCCGGTGGTGCTGGAGTCCCCCACCGCACCCGGCGGCGCGGGGCCCGACGTGCTCACCGTCAGCTACGGCGGGTCGCTGGCCCCCGGCGCGGTGCCCGGCGCGGGCCGCGCGCCCGACGTGGCGGTCAACGGCCCGCTGGGTGCCCAGTTCCTGACCTGGGAGTACGCCACGGCGATCGCCGGGGTGACGCTCGGGGTGAACCCGTTCGACCAGCCGGCCGCCGAGGGCGGGGAGCAGGCCGAGCGGTTCCTCGCCTCGGCCGCGCCGGCCGGGCCACCGTCGTCGACCGAGGGCGCGATCGAGGTGTACGCCCCGGCGGGCGGCCCGGCCGACCTGGCCGGCGCGCTGCGCCAGCTCGTCGACGGAATCGACGCCGGCGGATATCTTGCGGTCCTGGCGTACCTGGACCGGATCGGCGACGCCGACGTCGCCGGGCTGCGAGCGTTGCTCGCCGGGCTGACCGCCCGGCCGGTGACGTTCGGTTGGGGGCCGCGCTACCTGCACGCCACCGGCCAGTACCACAAGGGTGGTCCACAGGTAGGGAGTTTCCTTCAGTTGACCGGTACGGTCGGGGATGATCTGCCGGTGCCCGGAAAACCGTACTCCCTCGGGAGGCTCCAGGAAGCCCAGGCCGCCGGCGATCGGCGGGCCCTGGCCCGCCGGGGCCGCCCGGTGCTGCGGCTGCACCTGACCGACCGGTCGGCGGGGGTGGCCCAGCTGCTCGACGCGGCCCGGCAACTGTGAGCGTGACGATGGACGATGTGGAATCAGCGGAGCTAGGAGGCACCGTGCGTGCGAGGAGTGGGCCGGTCTTGCGAGCCCCGCAGTCGCGGACCGAGGTGACCCTGGTGGGTCCGGAGGTGATCCGGTGAACCCGCTGCGCGACCCACAGGACCGGCGGCTGCCGCGGATCCCGGAGCCCTGCGCTCTGGTGATCTTCGGCGTGACCGGTGACCTGGCGCGGAAGAAGCTGCTGCCGGCGGTCTACGACCTGGCGAACCGGGGGCTGCTGCCGCCCGGCTTCGTGGTGCTGGGCTTCGCCCGGCGCGACTGGTGCGACGGCGACTTCGAGTCGCTGGCCCACGACGCGGCGAAGGAACACGCCCGGACACCGTGGCGGGAGGAGGTCTGGGGCCGGCTGGCCGGCAACATCAAGTTCGTCGGCGGCTCGTTCGACGACGACGCCGCCTTCGACAAGCTCGCCCAGACCCTGAACAACCTGCGCGACAGCCACGGCATCCACGGCAACGCGGCGTTCTACTTCTCGATCCCCCCGGCGGCGTTCCCCGTGGTGCTCAAGCAGCTCGCCCGCACCGGGATGGCCGACAACGAGAAGTGCGGCGGCTGGCGTCGGGTGGTGGTGGAGAAGCCGTTCGGGCACGACCTGCCGTCGGCCAAGGAGCTCAACGACCTCGTCGACGACGTCTTCACCCGGCAGGACGTCTTCCGGATCGACCACTACCTGGGCAAGGAGACCGTCCAGAACATCCTGGCCCTGCGGTTCGCCAACAGCCTGTTCGAGCCGCTGTGGAACTCCAAGTACGTCGACTCGGTGCAGATCACGATGGCCGAGGACGTCGGCATCGGCAGCCGGGCCGGCTTCTACGACTCGGTCGGCACGGCCCGCGACGTGCTCCAGAACCACCTGCTCCAGCTTCTCGCGCTGGTGGCGATGGAGGAGCCGACCAGCTTCGACGCCGACGAGATCCGCGCCGAGAAGCTGAAGGTGCTCAAGGCGATCACCCTGCCGAAGGACGTCTCGCGGGGCACCGTGCGCGGCCAGTACCTGCCCGGCTGGGTAGGCGGCCAGCGGGCCGTCGGCTACCTCGACGAGGACGGCGTGCCGGCCGACTCGACCACCGAGACGTACGTGGCCGTGGAGCTGGGCATCCAGAACCGACGCTGGGCCGGGGTGCCGTTCTACATCCGGGCCGGCAAGCGGCTGCCCCGGCGGGTCACCGAGGTCGCCATCATGTTCAAGAAGGCCCCGCACCTGCCGTTCAACCCGGCCGACATGGAGTCCCTCGGCCCCAACCAGCTCGTCATCCGGGTGCAGCCCGACGAGGGCGTGGTGCTCAAGTTCGGCTCCAAGGTGCCGGGCACCACGATGGAGGTCCGCGACATCGCGATGGACTTCCAGTACGGCGAGGCGTTCACCGAGTCCAGCCCCGAGGCGTACGAGCGGCTGGTGCTGGACGTGCTGATCGGCGACCGTACCCTCTTCCCGGACGCCGCCGAGGTCGAGCAGAGCTGGGCGGTGGTGGACCCGCTGGAGCACGCCTGGGAGGGCACGAAGCCGGAGCCGTACCGGTCCGGTGAGTGGGGTCCGCGCGCCGCCGACGAGATGCTGGCCCGCGAGGGCCGGGCGTGGCGCAGAGCGTGAGCGAGCACAGCGAGCGAACCAGGAGGCTCCATTGATCGGGCTGTGGGACACCACCGGCAACGAGGTGGTCAAGGCGCTCGCCGCCGAGCGGCGCAGCGCGGGCGGGGTGGCCAGCGGCATGGCGCTCACCCTGATCGTGGTGGTCGACGAGAAGCGGGTCCGCGAGGCGGAGGCGGCGGCGACCATCGCCGCCGCCGCCCACCCGTGCCGGCTGCTCGTGGTGGTGCGCTCCGACGTCGAGCGGGACCGCAACCGCCTCGACGCGGAGATCGTCGTCGGCGGGCGGCTCGGCCCGTGCGAGGCCGTGGTCACCCGGATGTACGGCCGGCTGGCGCTGCACGCCGAGTCGGTGGTGATGCCGCTGCTGGTGCCGGACGTGCCCGTGGTGACGTGGTGGCACGGCGAGCCGCCGGCCGAGATCGCGACGGACTTCCTCGGCGTGGTCGCCGACCGGCGGATCACCGACTCGGCGCAGGCCGACGACCCGATCGCGGCGCTGCGCCAGCGGGCCCGCGACTACGCGCCGGGCGACACGGACCTGGCGTGGACCCGGATCACCCCGTGGCGCACGCTGGTCGCGGGGGCGTTCGACACCACCGAGGAGCGGGTGACCGAGGCCCGGGTGGTGGCCCCGCCGACCGACCCGACGGCGGCGCTGATGTGCGGCTGGCTGAACAGCCGGCTCGGCATCGCCCCGCGCTGGGAGCCCGCGCCGGAGGCACCCAGGATGCGCGAGGTGCAGCTCAGGTGCGCCAACGGCGACGAGCTGACCCTCACCCGGGACGACAGCGTGGCGACCTTCCGGCGCACCGGGCAGGACGACCGGCAGCTGCCGCTGACCCGCCGGCCGCTCGGCGACGAGCTGGCCGAGGAGCTGCGCCGGCTGGACGCCGACCAGGTCTACGCCGAGGCGCTGGGGGCGATGGCCGGCCTCCGGGGGTTGCAGCAGCGACCCGCCCAGCGGGTGCACGTCTGGAAGGACCCGGCGACGGCGAAGCGGGCCGAGGCGGGCGTCACCGCCCACGCCGGCACGAGCACCAACGAGTGACGGGGTGGCCCGGGTCGACCACGGCGGTCGGCCCGGGCCACGCCGTCGCCGACACGACGGAGGGCCGTGCGGCCCGAGGGCACGACGGACCGCGAGGGCGGTCGGGAGGCGAAGGCACATAGATGAGTGAGGCGAGTGTCGCCGTGCACGCCGATGCCGACCTGCTGGCGCAGGCGGTGGCGGCCCGGCTGGTGGTGAGGCTGCTCGACGCGCAGGCGGACCGGGGCCAGGCGTCGATGGTGCTGACCGGCGGGCGGATCGCCGCGGCCGTCTACCGCGCGGTGGCCGCGCTGCCGGCCCGGGACGCGATCGACTGGTCCCGCGTCGACGTCTGGTGGGGCGACGAGCGGTTCCTGCCCGCCGGCGACCCGGAGCGCAACGAGACGCAGGCCCGCGCGGCGTTGCTGGACGCGCTGCCGCTGGACCCGGCCCGGGTGCACCCGATGCCCGCCTCGGACGGCCCGACCGGCGACGACCCGGAGGCCGGGGCCGCCGGGTACGCCGCCGAGCTGGCCCGCGCGGCCCGCCCGGGGCACGCCGCGCTCCCCCACTTCGACGTGCTGATGCTCGGGGTGGGCGAGGACGGGCACGTCGCCTCGGTCTTCCCCGAGCACCCGGTGCACCACGACACGCGGCCGGTGAGCGCCGTGCGGGGCAGCCCCAAGCCGCCGCCGGTGCGCACCACGCTGACCCTGCCGACGATCAACACGGCCGAGGAGGTCTGGCTGGTCGCCAGCGGCGCGGACAAGGCCCGCGCGGTGGGCATGGCGCTGGCCGGGGCCGGCCCGGTGCAGCTCCCGGCGGCCGGGGTGCAGGGCGTCAGCCGCACCCTGTGGCTGCTGGACCGGGCGGCGGCGGCCGAGGTGCCGCCGCGCCTGCGCAGCCTCCGCTGAGGCGGTAAGGAAGGGCCCCCTGTTAACGCTTTCCGCATAGCAGGGGGCCCTTCTTAACGCTCCCGGCCCGGCAACCGGCCGGGCGCGGCGGGGCCCCGCTCAGGAGCCGCCCCTGCGGCGGCGCAGGGCGGCCAGGGCCTCCGCCAGCAGCGCCTCCCCCTGCTCGGGGGTGCGCCGCTCCTTCACGTACGCCAGGTGGGTCTTGTAGGGCTCGGGGCGGGCCCGGCCCGGCGGGTCCGCCGGATCCTGACCGGCGGGGAGCCCGCAGCGCGGGCAGTCCCACAGCGTCGGCGGCGCCGCGTCGGCCGCGATGGGCACGTCGACCCGGTGGTCGTTGCGGCACCAGTAGCTGACCGGCCGGCGCGGGGCGGGCACGTGCCGCTCGCCGAAACGCTCCGGCCCCGAACCGACCCGGGTGCCCCGGATGACGTTGCCACTCGTCACGCTGCTCGCTCCTGTCGTCGGAGGGGACCGCCGCGCGGGCGGGCGGCGGCGACGCGGTGCAGCACACAAACAACTGCGCGCGGTCCGTCGGTGACGGACCGCGCGCAGATTGTACGACTCGGCGGGCTCGCTCTCAGGCCCCGCTGCCGCTGCCGACCTGGAGGCGCAACCAGAGCCCCAGCCCGACGATGCAGGCGAACCAGACGATGCCCACCAGGACCGTGTAGCGGTCGAGGTTCTTCTCGGCCACGGACGAGCCGGCAAGGCTGGAGCTGACCCCGCCGCCGAACATGCTCGACATACCGCCGCCCTTGCCGCGGTGCAGCAGGATCAGCATGGTGAGCATGATGCTCGTGATCGTCAGCAACACGATCAACGTGTATGCGAACCAGATCGGCATGGCTGGGGTCAGTCCTCTCGTAGCGATCCTCGCCCGGACAGGTCGGGCACTGCGGCACCGGCCGGTGGACGGGCGGAGTCAAGGATAGCGAGCCTTCAGCGGCTGATGTGCTCCGGGAACCGGCAGATCTTCGCGAATTCCTCGCCGTCGAGGCTCGCGCCGCCCACCAGGGCCCCGTCCACGTCCGGCTGGGCCATGATCGAGGCCACGTTCGAGGACTTCACCGAGCCGCCGTAGAGGATGCGCACCTGGTCGGCGGTCGCCTGGTCGTAGGTCTCGACGAGGCGCTTGCGCACCTCCCCGCACACCTCCTGGGCGTCCTCCGGGGTGGCGGTCTTGCCCGTCCCGATCGCCCAGACCGGCTCGTACGCCACGACGACCTTCGTGACCTGCTCCGGGGTGAGCCCCCGCAGCGCGCCGTCGAGCTGGTCGCAGCAGTGCGGCACGTGCCGCAGCTGCTCGCGCACCTCCAGGCCCTCACCGATGCACAGGATCGGGGTGAGCCCGTGGGACAGCGCGGCGGTCACCTTGTCGTTGACCAGCGCGTCGTCCTCGTGGTGGTACTGCCGCCGCTCGGAGTGGCCGACCACCACGTACGTGCAGCCGAGCTTCGCCAGCATCGCCCCGGAGATGTCCCCGGTGTACGCCCCCGACGGGTACGGCGACAGGTCCTGCCCGCCGTAGCCGATCAGCAGCTTGTCGCCCTCGATCGCGGTCTGCACGGTGCGCAGGTCGGTGAAGGGCGGCAGCACGACGCACTCGACGTCGGTGAGCTGCTGCGCGGTGAGGCTCGCGGCCAGCTTCTGCACCAGCAGGTTGGCCTCGAAGTGGTTGAGGTTCATCTTCCAGTTGCCGGCCATCAGCGGCCGGCGGGTGATCGCCGCCATCAGTCCTCCAGCGCCGCGATGCCGGGGAGGGTCTTGCCCTCCAGGTATTCCAGCGACGCGCCGCCGCCGGTGGAGATGTGCCCGAACGACGACTCGTCGAGCCCCAGCGCGCGGACCGCCGCCGCGCTGTCGCCGCCGCCGACCACGCTGAACGCGTCGGCCTTGGTGATCGCCTCGGCGACGCCCCGGGTGCCGTTCGCGAACGCCGCCATCTCGAACACGCCCATCGGGCCGTTCCAGAAGATCGTCTTCGCGTCGGCGAGGGCGGCGGCGAAGCCGGCCACCGTCTCCGGGCCGATGTCCAGCCCGAGCCGGTGACTCGGGATGGCGTCCGCGCGGACCGTGTCGTGCGCCGCGTCGGGGGCGAAGGCGTCCGCCGCCACCACGTCGACCGGGAGCAGGATCTTGCCGTCGGCGCGCTCCAGGAGGTTGCGGCAGGTCTCGACCATCTCCTCCTCCAGCAGCGACGTGCCCACCTCGTGGCCCTGGGCCTTGAGGAACGTGAAGCACATCCCGCCGCCGATGAGCAGCCGGTCGACCTTCGGCAGCAGCGCCTCGATCACCGCGAGCTTGTCGGAGACCTTCGAGCCGCCGAGCACCACCACGTACGGGCGCTCCGGCTCGCCGGTCAGCTTGGCCAGCACCTCCACCTCGCGCAGCACCAAGCGGCCCGCGACGTGCGGCAGCCGGGCCGGCACGTCGAAGACGCTGGCGTGCTTGCGGTGCACCGCACCGAACGCGTCGTCGACGTACGCCTCGCCGAGCGCGGCGAGCTGGTCGGCGAACGCGCCGCGCTCCGCCTCGTCCTTGCTGGTCTCGCCCTTGTTGAAGCGCAGGTTCTCCAGCAGGGCGACCTCGCCGTCGGCGAGCGCGTCGACCGTGGACCGGGCGGACTCGCCGACGGTGTCCTCGGCGAACCGCACCTGCGCGCCGAGCAGCTCGCCGAGGCGGGCCGCGACCGGACGCAGGCTGAACTGCGGGTCGGGCGCGCCCTTCGGGCGGCCCAGGTGCGAGAAGACCACGACCTTCGCGCCCGCCCCGGTCAGGGCGGTCAACGTCGGCAGCACCGCGCGGATGCGGCCGTCGTCGGTGATCGCGCCGGTCTGCTTGTCGAGCGGGACGTTCAGGTCGGCGCGCACGAGCACGCGCCGACCCGACACCCCCTCGGCGAGCAGGTCGTCGAGGTTGCGGATGGTCACAGCGACTGACCCACCAGCTTGACCAGGTCCACCAGGCGGTTCGAGTAGCCCCACTCGTTGTCGTACCAGCCGACGACCTTGACCTGGTTGCCGATGACCTTGGTCAGCGGCGCGTCGAAGATGCACGACGCCGGGTCGGTGACGATGTCGGCGGAGACGATCGGGTCCTCGTTGTAGACCAGGACGCCCTTGAGCGGGCCCTCGGCGGCGGCCTTCAGCGCGGCGTTGACCTCGTCGACCGAGGTCTCCCGGCCCACCTCGACGGTGAGGTCGGTGGCCGAGCCGGTGGGGATCGGCACCCGCAGCGCGTACCCGTCCAGCTTGCCCTTCAGCTCCGGCAGCACCAGGCCGATGGCCTTCGCGGCGCCCGTGGAGGTCGGGACGATGTTCAGCGCGGCGGCCCGGGCGCGACGCAGGTCCTTGTGCGGCGCGTCCTGGAGGTTCTGGTCCTGGGTGTACGCGTGGATGGTGGTCATCAGACCCTTGGTGATGCCGAACGTGTCGTGCAGCACCTTCGCCATCGGGGCGAGGCAGTTGGTGGTGCAGGAGGCGTTCGAGATAATCGTGTGCTTGGCCGGGTCGTACTGGTCGTGGTTGACGCCCATGACGACCGTGACGTCCTCGTTCTTCGCCGGGGCGGAGATGATGACCTTCTTGGCCCCGCCGTCGACGTGCGCCTTCGCCTTGGTGCCGTCGGTGAAGAAGCCGGTCGACTCGATGACCACGTCGGCCCCGACCTCGCCCCACGCCAGCTTGGCCGGGTCGCGCTCGGCGAACGCCTTGATGGTCTTGCCACCGACGGTGATCTCGTCGGCCGTCGCCTTGACCTCGTGCGGGAGGCGACCCAGGATGCTGTCGTACTTGAGCAGGTGGGCGAGCGTCGCGTTGTCGGTCAGGTCGTTGACGGCCACGACCTCGATGTCCGCGCCGGACGCCAGCACGGCCCGGAAGAAGTTACGGCCGATGCGGCCGAAGCCGTTGATGCCAACCCGGATGGTCACAGGTCCCATCTCCTCGCGTTCTGATCCGCCGGCGTGGAATCGGACCGGCGAAGTGGTGTGCGCCGACCGTTGGAGTCGGCCGTTGACAGTTCGTGTCGGCCACCCCGCCGCGGCCCGAGAGAACCTGACCGCCGGAGGCGGTGTGCACGGCGAGAGTGCCGGTGCCGGCCCCCTTGCCGTACGCAACGACCCTATCCGAGCGCGTGGCGGCGCGGTGCGCCGGGTGGTGATCCGCTGCGCGCTCCCGGGGCCGGCGCGCGCTCCGGTTGACGCGCGGCGGGACGGGCCCGCCGCCCGCCCACCGCCACCGTCCTATCAGACCACGAGCATGTCGGGCGTGACGGCCGCTTCCGTATCCGGGATGCCCAGGTCACGGGCCCGCTTGTCGGCCAGGGCCAGCAGCCGGCGGATCCGCCCGGCGATGGCGTCCTTGGTCAGCGGCGGGTCGGCGAGCGCGCCCAGTTCCTCCAGGGACGCCTGCCGGTGCTCCAGGCGCAGCCGGCCGGCGGAGGTGAGATGGTTGGGCGCGTCGTCGGCGAGGATCTCCAGCGCCCGCGTCACCCGGGCGGCGGCGGCCACGGCCGCCCGCGCCGAGCGGCGCAGGTTGGCGTCGTCGAAGTTGGCCAGCCGGTTGGCGGTGGCCCGCACCTCGCGGCGCACCCGGCGTTCCTCCCAGGCCAGCACGCTGGAGTGTGCTCCTATGCGGGTGAGCAGCGCCGCGATGGCGTCGCCGTCCTTGACCACCACCCGGTCGACCCCGCGCACCTCGCGGTTCTTCGCGGTGATGCCGATGCGCCGGGCCGCGCCGACCAGCGCCAGCGCCGACTCCGGGCCCGGGCAGGTGATCTCCAACGCACTGGAGCGCCCCGGCTCGGTCAGCGAGCCGTGCGCCATGAACGCCCCCCGCCACGCGGAGACCGCGCAGCAGACGTTCGCGGCCACCACATGCGGCGGCAGGCCGCGCACCGGACGGCCCCGCACGTCCAGCAGCCCGGTCTGCCGGGCCAGCGCCTCGCCGTCCTTCACCACCCGGACGATGAAGTGGCTGCCCTTGCGCAGCCCGCCGGAGGCGAGCACGTGGATCTCGCTGGAGTAGCCGTACACCTCCGCGATCTCCCGGCGCAGCCGCCGGGCCACCGCCCCCGTGTCCAGCTCGGCCTCGACCACCACCCGGCCGGAGACGATGTGCAGCCCGCCGGCGAAGCGCAGCAGCGCCGCCATCTCCGCCCGCCGGCAGCAGGGCTTGGGCACGTCGACCCGGCTCAGCTCGTCCTTGACCGCAGCCGTCATCGCCATTGTGCGCCCCCTCACGGACCGGTTCCGGCGTGTCGCCGGAGATTACGTACGTGCTTAACGATCGGCGCCCAGGACAGGCACCAGGGCGGCACCCAGGGCGGCCGGATCGTGACGGGGTTCGCCGTCGGTGACGGCGACCGGGGCGAGGACCAGCCGGGCACCCAGCGATTCTGCCGCACGCTCGACCGGCGCGGGATCGCCCACCGCCTTGGAGTCCGCCAGCACCAGGTCCACCGCCAGCTCGGGCAGATAGTGCCGCAGGGTGGCCAGGTGGTCGGCGAGGGAGAGCCCGAGGGTCTCCTTCTCCGCCGCGAGGTTGAGGGTGACCAGCCGGCGGGCCGGGCTCGCCACGATCGCGGCGGCCAGCCCCGGCACCAGCAGGTGCGGCAGCACGCTCGTGTACCAGCTGCCGGGCCCGAAGATCAACCAGTCCGCCTCGGCCGTCGCCGCCACCGCCTCCGCGCAGGCCGCCGGGGTCGTCGGGGTCAGCCGCAGCGACTCCACCCGCCCCCCGGTGACAGCGACCTGGTGCTGGCCGCGCACCGTGCGCACCTCGTCCGGGTACGCCGGATCGGCCCCGCGCACCCGCGCCTCGATGCCGACCGGCTGGCGGGACATCGGCAGCACCCGGCCCACCGCGCCGAGCATCGCCCCGGCGTGCTCCAGGGCGGCCACCGGGTCGCCGAGTAGCTCGATCAGCCCGCAGAGCACCAGGTTGCCCACGGCGTGCCCGGCCAGCCCGTCGTCGGTGCCGACCGGGTCGCCGGGCGTGTCGGCGAAGCGGTGCTGGAACAGCCCGGCGGTGCGCCGGGTGGCCGGATGGTCCCCGGCGAGGGCCACCAGCGCCTGACGCAGGTCGCCCGGGGGCAGGCCGCCCCGGCGGGCGCGCAGCCGGCCGCTGGAGCCGCCGTCGTCACCGACGGTGACCACGGCGGTGATGTCCAGGTCCAGCTCGGGCACGCACCGGCGCAGCGCCCGCAGGGACACCGACAGGCCGTGCCCGCCGCCGAAGGCGACCACCCGGGTACGCCGCCCGTCGTCCCGCCCGCCACCCCCGCCCGGGGGCTCCGCCGGCGGCGTCATTCCCGTCCCAGGTCGCGGTGTTGCGCGTTGGCCGCCAGCCCGGCGTGACGCAGCCGGGCGGCCAGCTCCTCGGCGATGGCCACGCTGCGGTGCTTGCCGCCGGTGCAGCCGACCGCCACGGTCAGGTACCGCTTGCCCTCCCGCTCGAACCCGACGGTGGTGGCGTTGACCAGGTCCGCGTACGTCCCGACGAAGGCGTCCGCGCCCTCCTGACCCAGCACGTACGCGCTGACCGCCTCCTCACGCCCGGTGTGCTCCCGCAGCTCGGGCACCCAGTACGGGTTCGGAAGGAACCGGGCGTCGAGGACGAAGTCGGCGTCCGGCGGAAGGCCGTACTTGAAGCCGAAGGAGAGCACGGTGATCCGCAGCCGGCGGGCGTCCTCGCCGCCGAACAGCTCCTCGATCCGGCGGCGCAGCTGGTTGACGTTCAGGTGGCTGGTGTCGATGATCACGTCGGCCTGGTCGCGGGCCTCCTCCAGCAGGCCCCGCTCCACGGCGATGCCGTCGGCCAGCCGCCCGTCGCCCTGCAACGGGTGCGAGCGCCGGACGCTCTCGAACCGGCGGATCAGCACCTCGTCGTCGGCGTCGACGAAGACCACCCGGGGGGAGAAGCCCCGGTCCTTCAGCTCCCGGATCGCCCCGGCCAGGTCCGTGGAGAAGGCGCGGGAGCGCACGTCCAGCACCATCGCCGTACGCCGGGCCGCGCCGCCGGCCTTGACGGCCAACTCGGCCATGTCGAGCATGAGCGCCTGCGGCAGGTTGTCGACGACGTAGTAGCCGACGTTCTCCAGGGCCCGGGCCACCGTGCTGCGCCCGCCGCCGGACACGCCGGTCACCACCACCAGGGTGGTCTCCGACTCCGCCGCCGCCCGGGTCGCCGCCTCCGCGGCCACCGGCAGCGATTCCGTGGCCGCCCCCGCCGCCGCTGTCGGGCCGTCGCCGGCCGGAACCTCGGGCGTCCGCGCCTCGTTCACTGCCCACTCCCCACGGATGACGCACGGCCGACCTGACCGCGGTGGCCGACCTAGAACTCTATCCCGCCCGGCCCCCAGGATCCGGCAACCACCCCGCCACCCGTCCCCGCCGCGCCACCCCTCACCCCCTCCCGCCGTTCCCCCGCCGCTCCGCGCTCCCGCCACCTCCCGCCACCCGCCCGCCCCGCCGACCTGCCCCGCCGACATGCCCCGCGATCTTGCAATTACGGCCCCCGATCTGCCCCATGCGCCCTTTTCGCCCGGGCCCCAAGTGCAAGATCGCGGGAACGTGGACGGCGCGGGCCGCGCGGGATGGGGGCGGCGCCTCGATTCTTGGACAGTTGGTGCTCGCCCCGGACAGGAACTGTCCAAGAACGCCGACGGGGCGAGACCGGGGCGGGCAGTGGGCGTGGGGTGGGATTGGGCACGATCGAAGAAGTCGGTCGGTCGACCCGACGCCATACTGCGGTTGGACATCGATCCAACTCAATGAATATCGGTGGCGGGCGATGTCCAACCGGCCGGCGGTGCCGGCCTCCCGGTCCGGGCGTCGTCGTCGGCGTCGCCGACGCGCCCCCGCCGGGGTCTCGTCCCCCTCGGCATGAGGAGCGCAGCGTGACGCAGACCCATCGTTCGTCCCGATCCCCCGTGGACCTCCGGCCCGACAGCGCAGGCGCGGGAACGTCCACCTTCGTCAACGGGCACTTTCCCCGGCGGCGCGCACTGATCGTCCTGCTCAGCGTGCTCGGCGGCTTCCTGCTGACCGTGGTCTGGTCGGCCGAGTTCGTGGACCAGACCATCGGCGACAACGTCGCCAACACGCTGCTGGGCCACGACGCCAAGGAGACGCCCATCCAGGGCATCGCGGCGGGCATCGTGTTCGCCTTCGTCTCCGGCATCGCGGGCACGTTCACCGCCTGCAACATCGCCGCCTTCGGCGCCATCGCCCCGCTGACCGGCACCACCGCCGGGAGCCGCCTGCACCGGTTCGCCCAGCCGCTGAAGCCGCTGGGCTGGATGTCCGTCGGGATGATCGCGGTGTCGGCGACGTACGGTGCGATCGTCGGCCTCGTCGGCACCGCCATGCCGCAGTTCTCCACGGCCCCGACCACGCCCGGCGGCCTGTCGCCGCGCAGCATCCAGTCGATGGTCGTCTTCGGCGTGATCGGCCTGGTGATGGTCTACCTCGGTCTGGCCTCGCTCGGCATCGTCGCGGACCCGTTCGCCCGGATCGCCCGCCGGTTCCCCAACGCGCCCATGGTCTTCATGGGCGCGCTGATCGCCGGCTTCCTGATCGGGCGGCCCTTCCCGCTGTTCCGGCAGATGTTCCGCGACGCCGCCGAGAGCGGCAACCCGTTGTACGGTGCGGCGGCGTTCACGCTCCAGTCCCTCGGCAACATCGTCATCATGGCGGTGCTGTTCCTACTGCTGGCCTGGCTCGCCGGCTCCCGCCTGCAACGGTGGTTCGCCGAGCGGCCGAGCCGGCTGGCGGTGCTGACGGCGGTCGCGTTCATCGTCGCCGGCGCGTTCACGTTCCTCTACTGGGACGTCCGGCTGCTGGCCCGCCGCGAGATCATCCCCTGGTACCCGCTCGCCCCCTGGGCTTAGTGCAAGGAAGGGCCCCCTGTTAACGCATTCTGTTGTACAGGGGGCCCTTCCTAACAAGCACACACGACGGCGGCAGCGCCGGGCGTGCCGGGCGTCAGTGGAGCTGCCGCAGCGCCTTGACGCGCTGGCGGCCGAGCACGGCGAGGTAGTCCCACGGCTCGTCGAGGCAGGAGTCGACCTCGGCCGCCTCGATGATCTCGGTCAGCCGGGCGGCGAGTTCGTCGGGGTCCGGCTGCACCTGCTCGCAGAGCCGGACGTGGGCCGCCCGTAGCGCGTCGCCGATCTCGGCCACTTCCTCCTCGTACGCCTCCCGGGCGTCCAGCAGCGGCGGGACGATGCGGTCCCAGGCGCGGGCCGCTTCCTCGACCACCAGCAGCGCCTCCGGGGTCGGCGGCCGTTGGGCGAGCACCTCGATCTCCTCGGCCATCGCCCGGCCGGTCTTCTCCACGTCGTGCAGATCCCAGTACCGGTCGTCGGTCGCCTCGTGGGCCAGGCCGTCGATCGTGCGGCGGAGGTCGTCGAGTTCGGCGGTGCTCGGGGGCGCGAGCCGGCCGGCGCGCGCCAACAGCGCGCTCTCCAGCACGCGGTCCGTGGCCGCCCACTCGGCGACCAGCATCGTGAGCCGGCGCGCGGGGATGCCGCGCGCGACCTCCGCCAACTCGGCGACCTTGGCGTCGATGCTCAGGACTGACGGTGGGGTGGCCGCCGAGGACCACGGCAGTTCGTCCTCCAGGGCGGCGAGGCTGAGGGCCATCGCGTGCGCGCACAGCGCCTCGGCGGCGGGGCAGTCGCACTCGGCGGTGAAGCCGTCCGCCGTGATGCCCACCCAGACCTCGTACGGTGGCTGCCCGGCCTCGGAGACCACGCCGGACGCTCCCCCGCCGACCGGCACCAACCGTTCAGGTTGACCGGCTGCCCGAAGGCTGTCCGCCGCTGCGCAGGTCACGGGGCCGGCCGCGTCCCGCAGGGCGTCGATGTCGATGCGTACCGCCATCCGGTCATCTAACCGGGCGTGGGTGATGTCGCCGGCATCAGGGCGGCGACCAACTCGGCGAGGGATCAGCCGCGCAGGCCGCGCCGCAGGCCGACGACGAACGACGACCAGGCGTCCCGGTCGAAGAGGAGCGCCGGCCCGTCCGGGTCCTTGGAGTCCCGCACCGCCAACGCGCAGGAAATCTCTGCCACCTCGACACAATCAGACCCATTCGCACTGCTACGCGCACTCTTACGCCACGTCACGTTCGCAGGGTCAGACGAGGTCATCGCAGCGCTCCTCAGGCCAAGACTCAGTCTTGAAGCTCGGCGGAGATCCTGACAAGGAAGTCAGCAGACTGGTCAGGGTCAAGCGCCTTCGCACGCAGGTGGTCGAAGACGAGTCTATATCGCGATACCTGCTGCTCCTCCTCCAGCAGGAGCGTGTTGGTGTCGTTGTCCACGTAGACAATGGTCGGGTCGAGCGCCGCCTCCGCATAGTCGAGAATGGTGAAGGCACCACCCATCGAAGCGTGCGCGCCCGCAGCGAAGGGCAGCACCTGCACCTCGACCGTCGACAGCTGGCATGCCTCGACAATGCGCGCGAGTTGAGCACGCATCACCTTGGCACCGCCAACGGCCCGCCGAACCGCAGCCTCGTCCAGGATGATCCAGAGCTTCGGCGGCACGTCCCGCGTGAGCAGGACTTTCCGAGCTTGACGCGCCGCGATGACCCGATCGACTTCCTCCTTGTTGGCGGTGGTCCGCCCTGCGTGAATGATCGCCCGCGCGTACTCCTCCGTCTGCAACAGCCCGGGGACGTAGAGGCTCTGGAACGTGCTTATCGCTGCCGCCTCCGCCTCGAACCCCACGTAGTCGTCGGGCAGGACATCGCCGTACGCGCTCCACCAGCCCTTCTGCCGCGCCTGACGCGCAAGGCTGGCCAACGTATCCCGTTCATCGGGAGACGCCTCGTAGAGGTCCAGAAGCTTCCGCAACCCGTCCGAGGAAACACCGCTGTGCCCCTGCTCGATTCGGATCACCTTCGCCCGATGCCAGCCCACCGAGCGAGCAACCTCATCGACGGTCAGCCCTTGCTGGGCGCGCAGGCGCCGCAACTCACGACGTAGTCGACGCGCACGAATCGTCGGGCTTGCAGTCGATGCCACAGCAGACCTCCGCAGGACCACGGCTGGGGACATGGGCCAGACCAGCCGAATGCTATTTAACACCGCTCACTGCTACGTTGCAAGATCGCATGCGATGGTGCACGCTCGATGTTCGGCAACGCTCACCGGAATCCGGAGGCAGTGGTGACTGACAATCAAGCGTCGCGGTGGCCCGAGTCCGACTTTCATCGCGACCTGGCGGCCATGCTCGACGGGGCGGACGTGTCCGAGCGGGTCCGGGCCGCCGTCGCGCACGCGCTGACGAAGCCGGACGCCCTCTCGTCGTACGTCAATTCCCTGGTCAACCGCTATACGACGGACCGCGAGCGGGGCTCGGGGCGCAACCGGCCGCCCGCCGGGGCGTACGAGACGCACCGCCGGTGGACGCTGCACCTGTCCTACCTGGCACCCGACCTGCGGGAGGCCCGCGACCAGGCCGTTGTCTACACGGAGGGCCTGACGATCCTGCGCCCCGAGCTGCCCGCGAGCGCCGCGCTGCTGTCCCGGGCCGACGCCTGGAACCACGTCGAGCCGGTGTTCTGCGGCCGGACGGGCCCCGACGGCGAGGTCTGCATGGACGTCACCGGGCATCCCGGCTTCCACAGCGCGGCCGGCATCGGCGGGCTCTGCTGGGGCGACGGCGACTAGCAGCCATCGTTGAAGCGCCGTCAGAGGGTCAGTTTCCAGCCCTCGATCAGCCCCTCGTAGCCGGCGACGTTCTCGACCCGCAGCTTCCAGGTGCCGAGGGTCGGCCGCCCCGACAGGTCGGCGATGTATGCCTCGCGGGCATTCGCCTTGTACGACCCCACGAGGCTCTCCTTGAGCAGCACCACCTGCCCGCCCGGCGCGACGAGGGAGATCTGGAGGTCGCGACCGTACTGGTGCGCGATGCTGACCTCGACGTAGCTGGTGGTCGACGGGGCCCGGCCGCAGTCGGGGACGCTGATCGGCGACTCGACCGTGCCGGAGGCCGGGATCCGCATGTCGGCGGTGGCGACCCCGCCGCACGCGGGCGCCGGCAGGTCCGCACCCGCCACGTTGATCTTCCAGGAGTCGAGGAACCCGGTGCCCTGGGCCAGGTTGTCGCTGACGTACAGGTTCCAGGTGCCGTTGGCCGGCTCGGCCGACAGGTCGTAGGTGAACGTGTAGTCGATGCGGTCGCTGTCCCCGCCGGTGTGGTCCATGAGGAAGTACCAGGTGCCGCGGGGCGAGATCAGCCGCACGTCGAGCTCCCCGATCACGGCGTGCTCGATGTGCACCTCCACGGTGCTGTTGCGGGCGGCGTTGCCGGGGCAGCCGGTGACGGTGATCGGGGCGTAGAGGTTCTGGAAGTCGGTGATCGCCCGGTCGGTGCCGTCGGAGCGGACGCAGGCGGCCGGGTCGTCGACGCGCAGCTGGACGGCCACCGCGCGGGTCGCGGCGGTCCCGGTGCCGATCACCGTGACGGTGTACGCGCCGGCCAGCGCCGTCGAGGCGGTGCTGAGCGTGAGCGTGGTGCCTGCGTTGGAGGAGATGCTGGCGGACTGGAACGTGGCCGTGACGCCCGCCGGCAGGCCCCGGGCCGCCAGCGCGACCGGCTGGGACGCGCCCCTGGTGACGGTGCCGGCGATCGTGGTGGAGACGGTGCCACCGGCGGTGACGGTGATGCTGGCCGGGGTGGCGGTCAGGGTGAAGTCGTCGGCCGGGGTGGTGGGGTCGACGTGCAGCAGCCGGTTCGGCGTGCCGGCGCCCGCGTCGGTCACCACCCCGATGGTCGCGTCGGCCAGGAGCGCCTGGGTCACCTGGGCCGGGGTGTAGGTCGGGTGCTCGGCCAGGATCAGCGCGGCGGCCCCGGCGACGTGCGGGCTGGCCATCGACGTCCCGGAGGCCGTGCGGGTGGTGGCGGTGCCGCCGATGTAGGCCGAGGTGATGTCGACGCCCGGCGCGAACAGATCCACGCAGGTGCCGATGTTGGAGAACGAGGCGCGCGCGTCGGTGGCCCCGGTGGCGGCCACCGTGATCGCCTCCGGCACGGAGGCCGGGGTGGTCGTGCACGCGTCGGCGCCGTTGTCGTTGCCCGCGGCCACCGCGTAGGTGACGCCGTCGGCGATGGACCGCCGCACGGCCTCGACCATGGGCGCGTACGCCGCGCCGCCGAGGCTCATGTTGGCCACGGCCAGCTCGCCGGGGTCGTGGTCGCCGGTGACCCAGTCGACACCGGCGATGACCTGCGAGGCCCAGGCGCCGCCGGTGCAGCTCAGCACGCGCACGGCGACCAGTTGCACGTGCTTGGCCACCCCGAAGGTGGACCCGCCGAGCGTGCCGGCCACGTGGGTGCCGTGGCCCTGGCAGTCGGTGGCGTCGGCGTCGCCGTCCATGAAGTCCCAGCCGGACACCGCCCGGCCGGCGAACTCGCCGTGGGCGAGGTTGATGCCCGAGTCGATGACGTAGGCCCGCACGGCCGCCGTGGCGCGGGGGTAGGTGAACGAGTTGTCGAGCGGCAGCGCGCGCTGGTCGATCCGGTCGAGGCCCCAGGACGCGGTCGGGGTCTGCACGTCGGACGCGGACACCGTGCGGTTCTGCGTCACGGAGGCCACGGCCGGGTCGGCGGCGAGCCGGCGGGCGCCCCGCTCGGAGAGCCGGGCCTCGAAGCCGCGCAGGGCGTGCCGGTAGACCAGCCCGACGTGGCCGCCCTGCCGGGCGGCGAGGCGGCGGGCGGTGGCGGGCACGGCGTCGGCCGTGACGGCGGCGTCCCGCAGCACGACGACGTAGGAGCCGGCCACGGCGTCCGGGCCGCCGGCGGCGAGGATCTCGCCCTCGGCCGGGGCGGCGATCGCCGGGGCGGCCGCGGTGAGGGCCAGCAGGGTCGCTGCGGCCACGGTGCCGAGCAGGGAGGTCCTGCGGCGTCCTGCCGGTGTCATGGTTGCCTCCCCCAGACGGCGTGCGCGACGCGGCCCCGGCCCGTCACGCGTCGGGCGCACACGCGGACAGCCGTACCGCCGACATCATGGACACACGGACACCCTCGACGCCATAGATTGCCGTCAATTATTTGCGCCGGACGCTAACTGCCGTCGGCGGCGGCGGGCCGGGCGTCCGCCCCGGGGTTGAGGGCGGCGGTGATCGCCTCGGCGGTGCGCCGGCCGACGCCGGGCACCTCGGTGATCTCCTCGGTCGAGGCCGCCGCGAGCCGCTTGAGCGAGCCGAAGTGGCGCAGCAGGGCCTTGCGTCGCACCTCGCCGAGGCCGGGCACCGAGTCGAGCGCCGACTCCGTCATCCGCTTGGAGCGACGCTGCCGGTGGAAGGTGATGGCGAACCGGTGCGCCTCGTCGCGCACCCGTTGCAGCAGGTAGAGCCCCTCGGAGGTGCGCGGCAGGATGACCGGGAA
Source organism: Micromonospora sp. DH13 (assembly GCF_020873825.1). Lineage (NCBI taxonomy): Bacteria > Bacillati > Actinomycetota > Actinomycetes > Micromonosporales > Micromonosporaceae > Micromonospora > Micromonospora sp. DH13. The sequence goes on along the minus strand of NZ_JAHWGR010000039.1, from coordinate 6,578 downwards.
CTCGTCGTCGGGCAGCCACACCTCCTCCAGCCGCTTGGCCAGGCCGCACAGCGCCACGTCGTCGACGCCCAGCTCCGCGAGCGCCTGGGCCGCCGCCGCGACCTGCGGCGCGCCGCCGTCGACCACGACCAACTGCGGGGGGTACGCGAACCGGCGCGGCCGGCCCGTCGTCGGGTCGATGCCCGGCCGGTCGGGGTCGGCGGCGGTCTCCTCCCCCAGCTCCCCGGTCTCGGCGCGGGCCTCGAGGTAGCGGGCGAAGCGGCGGCGCAGCACCTCCGACATGGCGGACAGGTCGTCGGTGGCCCCCCGGACGATGAACCGGCGGTATTCGCTCTTGCGGGGCAGGCCGTCCTCGAAGACGACCATGCTGGCCACCACGTCGGTGCCCTGGATCTGGGAGACGTCGTAGCACTCGATGCGCAGCGGCGAGGTGCGCATGCCCAGCGCGTCGCTGATCTCGTCGAGGGCCTTGCCCCGGGTGGTCAGGTCGCTGCCGCGTTTGAGCTTGTGCCGGGCCAGGGCGTCCTTCGCGTTGCGCTCTACCGTCTCCAGCAGGGAACGCTTGTCGCCGCGCTGCGGCACCCGCAGCGACACCCGGCTGCCCCGGCGGCCGGTCAGCCAGTCGGCGAGCGCGTCGGCGTCAGCGGGCAGGGCGGGCACCAGCAGTTCGCGGGGCACGTCGGCCTCGCCCTGCTCGCCGCCGTAGACCTGGGTGCAGAAGTGGTGCACCAGGTCGCCGGGGCTCAGGTCCTCGGTCTTCTCCACCACCCAGCCACGCTGGCCGCGCACCCGGCCGTCGCGGACGTGGAAGACCTGGACGGCGGCCTCCAGGGGGTCGTCGGCGAACGCGACCACGTCGGCGTCGGTGCCGTCGCCGAGCACCACGGTCTGCTTCTCCATGGCCCGGCGCAGCGCCGCGACGTCGTCGCGCAGCCGGGCGGCCTTCTCGAACTCCAGCGCCTCGCTGGCCTCGGTCATCTCGCGTTCGAGCTTGCGGACCATGGTGTCGGTGCGCCCGGCCATGAACTCGCAGAAGCCGTCGACGATCCCCCGGTGTTCCTCGGCCGTGACGCTGCCGACGCAGGGGGCGGAGCACTTGCCGATGTAGCCCAGCAGGCAGGGGCGGCCGACCTGCCCGGCCCGCTTGAACACGCCGGCCGAGCAGGTCCGCGCCGGGAAGACCCGCAGCAGCAGGTCGAGCGTCTCGCGGATGGCCCAGGCGTGCGAGTAGGGCCCGAAGTAGCGCACGCCCTTGCGTTTGGCCCCGCGCATCACCTGGAGCCGGGGGAACTCCTCGTCGAGGGTGACGGCGAGGTACGGATACGACTTGTCGTCGCGGTAGCGGACGTTGAACCGGGGGTCGTACTGCTTGATCCAGGTGTATTCGAGCTGGAGGGCCTCGACCTCGGTGCCCACGGTGACCCAGTCGACCGACTCGGCCGTGGTGACCATCTGCTGGGTGCGCTGGTGCAGCCCCCACAGGTCGGCGAAGTAGGAGTTGAGCCTGCTGCGCAGGTTCTTCGCCTTGCCGACGTAGATCACCCGGCCGGTGCCGTCGCGGAACCGGTAGACCCCCGGGGCCTCGGGGATGGTGCCGGGTGCGGGGCGGTAGGTCGAGGGGTCAGCCACGCTCCGAAGACTAGCCGCCGGCCCCGACACTCCAGAGCACGCCGAGCTGGTCCACCTCGCTGCCGCTGCGGCCGAAGAAGCCGGCGAGCCGGCCGCCGGGCGGGGCGGTGAAGGTCACCGCGTCGGCGGTCGGGGTGCCGCCGGCCAGGGTGCGGCCGAGGTTGGTGGTGAGCCGGGCGGAGAAGATCCGGGTCCGGCCGTCCTTCTTGCCCTGGGTGAGGGTGACCTGGTCGACGTACTCGCCGTCGGCCAGGGTCAGCGTGGCCGGGGTGCCGCCCGTGCCGCCATGGGTCAGGCTCGCGCCGTCGGCGAGGCGTACGCCGATCTGGTCGAGGCGGGAGCCGGCGCGCAGCGAGACGGCGGTGACCCGGGGGCCGACGGCGTCGAGGTCGGTGAACGGGGTGCCGTGCGGGCCGCCCCAGGTGTCGCTGGCGCGCAGCCCGTCGGCGAGGGTCCAGGTGAACCAGGCGGCGTGCGGGTAGTGGTCGGACAGCGGCGCGCCGGCCGGGTCGAGGAACGCGGCGTGCTCGTTGCGGTAGCGGTCGAGGTCGAGGTCGATCAGCCGGTCGCCCCGGTAGAGGATCTTGTCGACGACCTCGCAGGCGTTGGTGACGTTGGCCGGGTCGCAGGTCAGCGCGGGGCTGCCGGCGGCCGGGGGCACCCCGCCCCGCTCCTGCTGCACCCACACGTCGGTGAGGCCGTTGGCGGCCACGAGGTCGCGGATGTTGTCGCCGGTGCGGGTGTAGCGGACGTTGAGGTCGCCGGCCACGATCACCGCGTTGCCGGCGGAGTTCGCCTGCACGTACGCGGAGAGCTGGTCGATGTTGGACCGCCGGGCGGCCAGGTCGGGCTCGTCGCTGCCGGCATTGGTGTGCACGTCGTAGAAGTCGACGTAGACGCCCTCGGCGAGCCGGATCCGGGACCGGCTGAAGCCCTTCGGGGTGAGGCAGTCGGTGCCGTGGCAGTCGTCCCAGCGCACCCGGACGAAGTCCGACACCGGGTAGTTGGACATCGTGTTGAGGCCGTCGCCGAAGGGCACGCCCCCGCTGGTGGCGGTGCGGTACGGGTGCCGGTCGGTGGCGTACAGGTCGGCGTGGTAGTTGAAGTCCTCCTGGACGTGCACGATGTCGTAGCCGTTGACCCGCTCGCCGATGGGCCGGGTGTTGGTCGCCGGGTTGCCGCTGGACAGCGGCTCGGGCAGGCCGGCGACGTTGTAGGTGAGCAGCGAGAAGCCGCCCGAGGTGACGGCGGCGGGGGCGGGCGCGGCCCCGGCGGCGGGGGCGGCGACGGCGGGCGCGGCCGGGGGCAGCAGGGCGGCCAGCAGCGTCACGGACGCGAGCAGGCGGGTGGGTTTCATCCGACGTCCCTTCCAGACAGTGGGGTCCGGTGTGGCCGGCACCAGCCCGGGGGATCGAAGGTTATCCAAGGAACCCGGCCGGTTCAATACTCGCGGGTAACCGGCGCGCGACATGCCGATTGACGTCTTCCAATCTCGCGGCGGGACGCCTACCATCCGGTAACTGAATGTTCTTCATGTAATGATCGCCACCCCGCCCCCGTCTTGATCCCCACCCCCCGGAGGATCACCATGCCCCGTCCCACCGCCCCGCGTCGCCTGCTGGCCGGCGCGACCGCCGCCGTCGGCGTCGCCGCCCTGCTCGTCGCCGCGCCCACCCCGACCACGACGCCCGCGAGCGCCGCCGCGAAGGCAGCCGCCAGCACCTTCGCCGCCAACGACTACTGCCTCGGCGAGTGCGGCGACATCGTCCCGCCGGGCCAGAACGGCAACGCCACCCTCGTCGAGATCCTCGCCAACCAGACCCTCGGCACGCTGCCCCGGCACTCCGCCGACCAGCTCGACAAGTACGCCGACCTCGTCTACGGCTACGCGGGCCTGCGCCCCGAGCAGATCGGCACCTTCTTCAACGACGCCTCCTTCGGGGTGCCCTCCGGGCAGGTCGAGCGGGACTACTCGCCCCGCGCCGACGTGCGGGTCGTGCGGGACCGGGCCACCGGCGTCCCGCACGTCACCGGCACCACCCGGGGCGGCACCATGTACGGGGCCGGCTACGTCGGCGCCGAGGACCGGCTGTTCACCATGGACCTGATGCGTCACGTCGGCCGGGGCACCCTCACCCCGTTCGCGGGCGGGGCCCCGAGCAACCGGGAGCTGGAGCAGAGCGTCTGGCGCAACTCGCCGTACACGGAGGCGGACCTGGCGGCGCAGGTCGAGGCGCTGCGCGCCAAGGGCCCGCGCGGCGAGCAGCTCTACGCCGACGTCCAGGAGTACATCGCGGGCGTCAACGCCTACATCGACGTCTGCATGTCCAGGCGCAACTGCCCCGGCGAGTACGTCCTCACCGGGCACCTCGACGCGATCACCAACGAGGGCGGCCCGGAGCCGTTCACGATGACCGACCTCATCGCCATCGCCGGCGTCGTCGGCGGCCTGTTCGGCGGCGGTGGCGGCACCGAGATGCAGTCCGCGCTGGTCCGCATCGCCGCCCGCGCCAAGTACGGCCCGACCGAGGGCGACAAGGTGTGGGCGGGCTTCCGCAACCAGAACGACCCGGAGACGGTGCTGACCCTGCACGACGGGCAGAGCTTCCCCTATGGCTCCGCCTCCCCCGACGCCGCGAGCGTGGCGCTGCCCGACGCCGGCACGGCCAAGGTCGAGCCGATCTTCACCGACCCCACCGGCTCCGCCGCCAGCCGGGCCACCGGCAGCAGCAGTTCGGAGCTGGCCGCCGCGCTGTCCGGGCTGACCATCGACCCGGCCCACCGGGGCATGTCGAACGCGGCCGTGGTCTCCGCCGCCAACTCCGCGACCGGGCACCCGGTGGCGGTGTTCGGGCCGCAGACCGGCTACTTCTCCCCCCAGCTGCTGATGATCCAGGAGCTGCAGGGCCCCGGCATCAGCGCCCGGGGCGCGGCGTTCGCCGGCCTCAACCTCTACGTGCTGCTCGGCCGGGGCCAGGACTACGCCTGGAGCGCCACCTCGTCGATCCACGACATCACCGACACGTACGCGGTGCCGCTGTGCACCACCGACGGCAGCGCGCCGACGCTGGCCAGCGACCACTACCTCTTCCGGGGGCAGTGCGTGGCGATGGAGCAGCTCGCCCACACCAACAAGTGGAAGCCGACGGCGGCCGACACCACGCCCGCCGGGTCGTACAAGCTGGTGGCGTGGCGCACCAAGCTGGGCCTGGTCGCCTGGCGCGGCACCGTCGGCGGCAAGCCGCACGCGTTCACCCAGCTCCGCTCCACCTACCGGCACGAGGCGGACTCCGCGATCGGCTTCCAGATGTTCAACGACCCGACGGAGATGGGCACCGCCGACGCCTTCGTCGCCTCGGCGGGCAACGTCGAGTACGCGTTCAACTGGTTCTACGTCAACTCCACCCAGTCGGCGTACTTCAACTCCGGGCTCAACCCGCTGCGGGCGGCCGGGTCCAACCCGAACCTGCCGATGAAGGCCGAGCCCGCGTACGAGTGGCAGGGCTTCCAGCCCGACACGAACACCGCCAGCTACGCGCCGCGCTCGGCCCACCCCAACTCGGTGGACCAGGACTACTACATCAGCTGGAACAACAAGCAGGCCAAGGACTTCGGCGGGGCCGACGGCAACTTCAGCTTCGGCGCGGTGCACCGGGGCGACCTGCTGGACAAGCCGCTGAAGGCCGGCATCGCCGCCGGCAAGAAGTACGACCGGGCCACGCTGACCAGCCTCGTCGAGCAGGCCGGCGTGACCGACCTGCGCGGGGTCGAGGTGCTCGACGAGCTGATCCGGGTGCTGGAGAGCCAGCCCGTCGGCGACGCCGCCCTGGCCGCCGAGATCGCGAAGCTGAAGGCGTGGCGGCAGGCCGGCGCGCTGCGGGTGGAGACGGCCAAGGGCTCGAAGGTCTACCAGCACGCCGACGCCATCCGCACCTTCGACGCCTGGTGGCCGCTGCTGGTGCGGGGCGTGTTCCGCGACCAGCTCGGCCCCGACCTCTACCAGGCGCTGATCAACGCCCTCCAGATCAACGAGTCCCCCTCCGGCCACCAGCAGGGTGACAAGTCGACCCTGCCCACGTCCGCCAACGAGGCCCAGGCGCACAAGGGCTCGTCGTTCCAGTACGGCTGGTGGGGGTACGTCGACAAGGACCTGCGGGCGGTCCTCGGCGACCCGGTCGCCGGCGGCCTCGGCCGCACCTACTGCGGCGGCGGCGCCCTCGCCGGCTGCCGGCAGATCCTGCTCGACACGCTGAAGGCGGCCGCCGCGACCCCGGCCACCACCACGTACCCGGGCGACTCCACCTGCTCCGCCGGCGACCAGTGGTGCGCCGACACGATCGTGCAGTCGCCGCTGGGCGGGATCAAGCACGCCCCGATCGCCTGGCAGAACCGGCCCACCTACCAGCAGGTGGTGTCGTTCCCGGCCCGGCGCGGCGACGACGTGTCGAACCTCGCCGCCGGGAAGGCGGTGACCGCGTCGAGCGCCCAGCTCGGCTACGCCGCCGGCAAGGCCGTCGACGGGGACCTGGGCACCCGGTGGGCCAGCTCCTGGGCCGACGACCAGACGCTGACCGTCGACCTGGGCTCGGCCCGGCCGGTGGGCCGGGTGGCACTGGCCTGGGAGTCGGCGTACGCGACGTCGTACCGGATCGAGGTCTCCGCCGACGGCACGACCTGGCGCACGGCGTGGTCCACCACGGCCGGCGACGGCGGCACCGACGTGGTCGCGTTCGGCGCCGAGACCGCGCGGTACGTGCGGTTGCGGGGCCTGACCCGGGCCACGACCTACGGCTTCTCGCTGTGGGAGATGTCGGTCTACGCCCGCTGAGGGGCGACGACGGCGGCGGCCGGTCCGGGGTGCCCCGGGCCTCCCCGACGAGCCCGAGCACCGGGCGCAGGAACCGCCCGGTGTGGCTCTCGGGCACCTCGGCGACCTCCTCGGGGGTGCC
>NZ_JAHWGR010000038.1:0-72161 GCF_020873825.1 Micromonospora sp. DH13 | reverse complement strand
CCCCCGCGGGGGGCGGCCGGGGGGTCCCGCCCGGGCGGGCCCGCGCGGCCACCGTCGTGGTCCACCCGCCGTCCGGTCCGCACCGCCGGCCGGCGGGTGGGCCACCACCTCGTTCCGGCCCGCCGGCACCCCGGCCCAGCCGGGGCACCGGGGCGCGGTCCGCCGAGGTCAGCCGGGCCGGCGGGCGGTCACCGCGGTCGCGTCCAGCTCCTCGTCGTACGCCACGGACGGCGTCAACCCGAGGTCGGCCAGCGCGGCGCACAGCGCCTCGACCTGCCCGGCGCCGGCCTCCACGGCCAGGTGCCCGCCCGGCGCCAGCCAGTGCACCGCCCCCCGCGCCACCCGGCGCAGCACGGCCAGCCCGTCCGACCCGCCGTCGAGCGCCACCGGCGCCTCGTGCAACCGCGCCTCGGGCGGCATGAGCGCCACCGCCTCCGTCGGCACGTACGGGGCGTTGGCCACGATCAGGTCGAGCCGACCCCGCCATTCGGTCGGCACCGGCTCGTACAGGTCGCCCTGGTAGACGGGCACGCCGAGGTGGGCGAGGTTGCGCCGGGCGCACGCCACGGCGGCCGGGTCGAGGTCCGCGGCGGCCAGCCAGCGGGGACGCAGCCGCCCGGCGAGCACCAGCGCCGCGGCACCGGACCCGCAGCATAGGTCCAGCACGGCCGCGCCGGGCCCGGTGACCGCCGCGGCGGCCGACACCAGCAACGCGGTACGCGCCCGCGGCACGAACACGCCCGGGTCGACGCCGACCCGCAGGCCGCAGAACTCGGCCCAGCCGAGCAGGTGCTCCAGCGGCAGGCCGGCGACCCGCCGCTCGACCAGGTCGGCGAGCCGCTCGGGAGTGTCGGCGGCGGCGGCGAGCAGCTCGGCCTCCTCCTCGGCGAAGACGCAGCCGGCGGCGCGCAGCCGCGACACGAGCGCGTCCGTGGACTGAGCGTGAGAAGGGGACCCTTCTCTACCGTATGCGTTAACAGGGGGCCCTTCCTTGCAGGGCGGCGGTGACGTCGGCGACCAGGTCGGCGGTGTCCTCCACGCCGCAGGAGAGCCGGACGAACCCGGGCGGCGTGTCGTCGCCCCACTGCGCCCGCCGGTCGGCGGTGGTGTGCAGCCCGCCGAACGACGTGGCGGCGGCCACCAGCCGGGACGCGGTGAGGAAACGGGCCACCCGCTCGGCGTCACCGAGGTCGAACGACAGCACCCCGGGCATCCGACGCAGCTGGGCCGACGCCAGCGCGTACGCCGGGTCGCCCGGCAGCCCCGGCCAGCGCACGCCGGTGACGTCGGGGCGGCCGGCGAGCAGCCGGGCGAGCGCCTCGGCGTTGGCGCTCTGCCGGGCCAGCCGCAGGTCCAGCGTGGCCAGGGAGCGGTGCGCCAGCCACGCGTCGAACGCCCCCGGCACCGCCCCGGTCATGGTGCGCCAGGCGGTGACCGGGTCGAGCAGCCCGGCGGAACGGGTCGCCACGTACCCGAGCAGCAGGTCGGAGTGGCCGGTCAGGGCCTTCGTGCCGGAGGCGACGACCACGTCGGCGCCGAGGTCCAGCGGGCGCTGGCCGAGCGGGGTGGCCGTGGTGTTGTCCACCGCCACCAGGGCCCCTGCGGCGTGCGCGGCGGCGGCCAGGGCCGGCACGTCGGCGACGTCCAGGCCGGGGTTGGCCGGCGACTCCAGCAGCACCAGCCGCACCCCGGCGAACGACGGGTACGGCCCGGCGGTCGGCGCGAACAGCACCCGCACGCCGATCCCGGCGAGGGTGTCGGTGGCGAACGCCCGCACCGGGAAGTAGCCGTCGGCGGGGAGCACCACCGTGTCGCCGGGGCGCAGCACGGCCAGCAGCAGGCCGGTGATCGCCGCCTGCCCGCTGGCGAAGACGCGCACGTCGCCGCCCTCCAGCTCGCCGATGGCCGCCTCCAGCAGCCGCCGGGTCGGGTTGTCGGGCCGGCCGTACCCGTTCGGGGTCGCCGCCGGGCCCTGCCGTGGGTCGAGGTGGTAGGGCGCGGCGAAGACCGGGCCGGGCAGGAACGGCTGCCCCGGGGCGGGCTCGGGCAGCCCGGCCCGCACGCATCGGGTGCCGTCGCCGTCGGCGCTGTCGGTGCCGATGCGTTCGCCGTCGGTGCCTTCGCCGTCGGTGCCGGGGGTCGTCACGCGGGCCGCCTCACTCGTACGACTCGGGCTTGGCGGTGCGGCTCATCAGCGCATCGACGGCGAGCCGGGGGTCCATCCCCTCGTGGCAGATCCGCTCGATCTGCTCGGTGATCGGCATCTCCACCCCGTGGGCGCGGGCCAGGTCCCGGATCGCCAGGCAGCTCTTCACGCCCTCGGCGGTCTGCCGGGTGGCCGCCTGGGCCTGCTCCAGGGTCTCGCCCCGGCCCAGGTGCTCGCCGAAGGTGCGGTTACGGGCCAGCGGCGACGAGCAGGACGCCACGAGGTCGCCCATCCCGGCCAGGCCGGCGAAGGTGATCGGGTCCGCGCCGAGCGCCACCCCGAGGCGGGCGGTCTCGGCGAGCCCCCGGGTCATCAGCATCGCCCGGGTGTTGTCGCCGAAGCCCATCGCGGTGGCGATCCCGTACGCGAGGGCGATCACATTCTTCACGGCCCCGCCCAGCTCGCAGCCGATCACGTCGTCGTTGGTGTACGGCCGGAAGTACGGCGTGCGGATCGACGCCTGGACGAGCTGGGCGCGGCGGTCGTCGGTGCCGGCGACCACGGTGGCGGCGGGCTGCTCGGCGGCGATCTCGGGGGCGAGGTTGGGGCCGGAGACGACGACCACCCGGTCCGGGGTGACCCGGGCGGTCTCCACGATCACCTCGCTCATCCGCTTGGTGGTGCCCAGCTCGATGCCCTTCATCAGGGACACCAGGGTCGCGTCCGGGTGCAGGTCGCCGACCCATTCGGCGAGGTTGCCGCGCAGCGTCTGCGACGGCACCGCGAGCACCACGATCTCCGCGCCCCGGATCGCCTCGGCGGCGCTGCCGGTGCCGGTGACCCGGTCGGGCAGCCGCAGGTCGGGGAGGTATTCCGGGTTGTGCCGGCGCAGCCGGATCGCCTCGGCCACCGGCTGCCGCCGGGCCCAGATCGTCACGTCCCGGCCGGCATCGGCAAGGATCTTGGCGAAGGCGGTCCCCCACGACCCGGCCCCCAGCACCGCCACGTGGCCGGTCACGCCGCGTCCTCCCGCCCCCGCGTCGGGCGGGCGGCCCCGGCGGCCCGCGCCGGTCGTTCCCACAGCGGCGGCGGCGTCCCGCCCCGGATCTCGGCGAGCTGGTCGCGCAGGCGCAGCATGATGGTGTCGGTCATCTCTTCCAGGGTGGCCTTGGTGGGCGTGGAGCCGGCCCACCGGCTCAGGTCGACGGGCGGCCCGGCGACGACGGTCACCGGGATGCGGGGCCGCAGGCCCAGCCGGTTGTTGCGGGGGTCGAAGAGCCGCTCCGGACCCCACATGGCGACCGGGATCACCGGCGCGCCGGTGGCCAGCGCCAGCCGGGCGGCCCCGGTCTTGCCCCTCATCGGCCACAGGTCGGGTTCCCGCGTGGTGGTGCCCTCCGGGTAGATCACCACCGCGCCGCCCTCGCGCAGGGCGGCGACGAGGGCGTCCAGGGACTTGACGGCGTCGACCGTGCCGCGCTCGACGGGGATCTGGAGGCAGCGGTGCAGGATCCAGCCCACCACCGGCACCCGGAAGACGCTGGCCTTGCCGAGGAACCTCGGCCAGCGCCCGGCGTCGTAGACGAAGTGCGCGGAGACCAGCGGGTCGGCGTGCGAGAGGTGGTTGGGGACGATGATGATGCCGCCGTCGTGGCGCAGGTGCTCCATGCCCCGCCAGGTGCGCCGGGTCCAGACCGTCATGACGGGCTTGACCAGCACCACGGCGAACCGTTGCCAGAACCCCAGCCTGCGCCGCGTCACCCTGCCTCCTCGTAGCCCCGACCCCACGCCGCACCCGCCCGTGCCGCCCGCAGCGAAATCATGCCTGCTCGCCCCCGGTACGGCCAGTGAGGGTACCGCCGGGGTGACTGGCAGGATTGTGCCGTGCGGCAGCGGACCTGGACTGTGGTGGTGCCGGTGAAGCGCCTCGGCGTGGCGAAGAGCCGGCTGCGGGGGGCGCTGCCGGGCGTACCCCACGAGGAGCTGGCGCTGGCCCTGGCGGCCGACACGGTCGCCGCGGTGCGGGCGTGCCCGGCGGTCGCCGGGGTGGTGGTCGTCACCCGCGACGCCCGCGTGGCGGCGGCCGTCCGCGCGGCCGGCGTGCGGATCGTGCCGGACCCGCCGGACGCCGGCCTGAACGCGGCCTTCCGGCTCGGCGCGGCGGTCGCGGCCGGCGGCGGGTGGGTGGCCGGGCTCACAGCGGACCTGCCGGCGCTGCGCCCGGCCGAACTGACCGCCGCGCTGCGCGCGATCGCCGCCGGCCCGCCGGGGGTACGCCGGTTCATGGCCGACGCCCCGGGGACCGGCACGGTGCTGCTCGCCGCGCCGCCCGGCGTGCCGCTGGACCCCCGGTTCGGGGTCGGCTCGGCCGCGGCGCACGAGGCGGGCGGGGCGCTGCCGCTGGCCGGCGACTGGCCCACCCTGCGTCGGGACGTCGACACCGCGGCCGACCTGGCCGCCGCCGCCCGGCTCGGGCTCGGGCCGCACACCGCCGCCCTCACCGGCGCGGGCTGAGCCCCCGCCGGCACCGGTGTACGGTGCTGGCATGCAGGGCACCGTGGCCACCTACGACGCGGCGACGCGCAGCGGCGTGCTGTTGCTCGACGACGGCACCGAGCTGACGTTCCCGGCGCGGGCCTTCGACGCCTCCGGCCTGCGGCTGCTGCGGCTGGGCCAGCGGGTCCGGGTCGAGACCGACGCCGCCGGGGAGATCGTCCGGGTGACGTTGCCGACGATGCCGTGAGCTCCCCACCCAAGTTCATTTTGCGTTAACCCGTTCCGGGACATTATGAGCGGGTGAGCACCCCTCGCGAGCACCCCACCGGCCCGGCCGCCGACCACCGACCCGCCGGCGACGGCCCCGCGCCCGGCCACGACCGACCCGCGCCCGCCGACGACCGACCCGCGCCCGGCGAGCCGGCGAGCCTGCGCAACGGGTCCCACCGGCGCGGCGCCGATGGCCGGTTCCGCCCACGCGACACGCCGGAGGCGGCCGATGCGGCCGAACCGGCCGAACCGACCGAACCGACCGAACTCGCCGGAACGACCGGGGGCGAACCGGCAGCGGTCATGGGCGCACGGGCGGCGGCCCTGGGCGCACCGGAAGCCGCCGACCCGACGACGGCCCCACCGGGTCGGGCGGCGGCGTCCGCCGGGCTGGAGGAGGTGCTCGACGTCGACCCCCTGACGGACGACGAGCCCGCGCCGCCGGTGCCGCTGCCCGAGGACCGGTTCCTCAACCGGGAGCTGTCCTGGCTCGACTTCAACGCCCGGGTGCTCGCCCTGGCCGAGGACCCGCGCACGCCGCTGCTGGAGCGGGCCAAGTTCCTGGCGATCTTCGCCAGCAACCTCGACGAGTTCTACATGGTCCGGGTCGCCGGCCTGAAGCGTCGCCAGTCCGCCGGGCTGCCGGTGCGCGGCGGGGACCGGCTGCCGCTGCGTACCCAGCTGGAGCGGATCGGCGAGCGGACCGCCGAGCTGGTCGGCCGGCACGCCTCCTGCTTCGTCGACGACGTGCTGCCGAAGCTCGCCGCCGAGGACATCCGCATCCTGCGGTGGACGGACCTGGACGCGCCCGAGCGGGAACGGCTGCGCACCTACTTCCGGGAACACATCTTCCCCGTGCTCACGCCGCTCGCGGTCGACCCGGCGCACCCGTTCCCGTACATCTCCGGGCGGTCGCTGAACCTGGCCGTCGCGGTCCGCGACCCCGACGGCGGCTCGGAGCTGTTCGCCCGGGTCAAGGTGCCGAACAACGTGCCGCGCTTCGTCCGGGTCGACCGGGAGTCCCCCGGGGTGCGGGTGCTCCCGGTCGAGGAGCTGATCTCGGTGCACCTGGGGCAGCTCTTCTCCGGCATGCAGGTCGTCGAGTGCCACCTGTTCCGGGTCACCCGCAACGCCGAGGTGGAGGTCGACGAGGACCGCGACGAGGACCTCCTGCAGGCCCTGGAGCGGGAGCTGGCCCGCCGCCGCTTCGGCCCGCCCGTGCGCCTGGAGGTCGCCGCCTCGATCTCCGACCACATGCTGGAGCTGCTCGTCCGCGAGCTGGACATGGACAGCCACGACGTGCTGCGGGTACGCGGCCTGCTCGACCTGTCGGCGCTGTGGCAGCTCTACGGCGACGCCGACCGCCCCGACCTGAAGGACCCGCCGTTCGTGCCGGCCACCCATCCCCGGCTCACCGAGGGCGAGGTGCCGCGCAGCGTCTTCGCCACCCTGCGCGACGGCGACGTGCTGGTGCACCACCCGTACCACTCGTTCGCGACCAGCGTGCAGCGCTTCGTGGAGCAGGCCGCCGCCGACCCGGACGTGCTGGCCATCAAGCAGACCCTCTACCGCACCAGCGGGGACTCCCCCATCGTCGACGCCCTGGTCGACGCCGCCGCCGCCGGCAAGCAGGTGGTGGTGCTGGTGGAGCTGAAGGCCCGCTTCGACGAGGTGGCCAACATCGGCTGGGCGCGCACCCTGGAGCGCGCGGGCTGCCACGTCGTCTACGGCCTGGTCGGCCTCAAGACGCACTGCAAGACCGCCCTGGTCGTGCGCCAGGAGGGCAACCAGATCCGCCGGTACTGCCACATCGGCACCGGCAACTACCACCCGAAGACCGCCCGGCTGTACGAGGACTTCGGCATGCTCACCGCCGACCCGGAGATCGGCGCGGACCTGACGGACCTGTTCAACGTGCTGACCGGCTACAGCCGGCAGACCGCGTACCGGCGGTTGCTGGTGGCGCCGCAGGGCATCCGGCGGGGGCTGATCGAGCGGATCGAGCGGGAGATCAGCCACGTCCGGCTCGGCATGCCCGGGCTGGTCCAGTTCAAGGTCAACTCGCTGGTCGACGAGGAGGTCACCGACGCGCTCTATCGGGCGTCCCGGGCCGGGGTGCACGTGGACCTGCTGATCCGGGGCATGTGCACGCTGCGCCCCGGGGTGCCGGGGCTGTCGGAGAACATCCGGGTCCGCTCGATCCTCGGCCGGTTCCTGGAGCACTCCCGGATCTTCCGCTTCGGCAACAACGGCTCCGCCGAGTTCTGGATGGGCTCGGCCGACCTGATGCACCGCAACCTGGACCGCCGGGTGGAGGCGCTGGTGCAGGTGAGCGACCCGGTGGCCCGCGCCGAGCTGGACCACGTGCTCACCGCCGCCTTCAGCCCCGACGTGGAGGCGTTCGAGCTGCACGGCGACGGCTCCTGGACCCGGCGCACCGGCGCGGAGCAGGCCCTGCCGACCCATCTGCAGGACCTGCTGCTGCGCCGGGTCGGCGGCACGGCCGGATGAGCCTAGGCTGAGCGGATGCCGGAGGGGGAACGCGTGATCCGGGCGGCGGGCGGGGTGGCCTGGCGGCAGGCCGATGGCGGCGTGCTGGTCTGCCTCGTGCACCGCCCCCGCTACGGCGACTGGTCGCTGCCGAAGGGCAAGCTGGAGCCGGGCGAGCACCCGCTGCTGGCCGCCGTGCGGGAGGTCGCCGAGGAGGCCGACGTGCGGGCGGTGCCGCAGGTGCGGCTGCCCACCGTGCGCTACCGCAGCGAGGGCCGGCCGAAGGTCGTCGACTACTGGTCGATGCGGGCCGTCGACACGGGCGGCTTCCAGCCCGACACCGAGGTCGACGACATCCGCTGGCTGCCCGTCGGGGAGGCCGCCCGGCTGGTCAGCTACCCGCACGACGCCGAGGTGCTGACCGCGTTCGCCGCCCTCCCGCCGGTCACCGCGACGGTGGCCCTGGTCCGGCACGCGCAGGCCGGCCAGCGCGGCACCTGGTCCGGGCCGGACTCCGCCCGGCCGCTCGACGCCACCGGCTGGGCCCAGGCGCACGCCCTCGCGCCCCTGGTGGCGCTGGTCCGCCCGACCCGGCTGCTGTCCGCGTCCGCCCGCCGCTGCGTGCAGACCCTCGACCCGGCCGCCGCCCTGCTCGACCTGCCGGTCGAGGTGACCGGTGACCTGGACGAGCCGCGGCCCGGTCAGGACCCGCACGAGCGGGCGCTGGCCGCCGCCGCCTGCCTGGCCGAGCTGGCCGCCGCCGGGGGCGCGGCCGGGGCGTGCAGCCAGGGCAAGGTGATGCCCGGCGCGCTGGAACGCCTCACCGGCCGCGCCGGCGACTTCACCACCGAGAAGGGCGGCGGCTGGCTGCTCGCCTTCGCCGCCGACCGCCTCCTCGCCGCCGACCGCTGGTAAGGAAGGGCCCCTTCTTAACGCATACGGTAGAGAAGGGTGCCCCTCTCACCACCCACACCCGCAGCCCGACGCAGCGGGCGGGCGCGTCACGGCAGGGCCAGGGCGGGGCAGGGTGGACGGGCGTCACGGCAGGGCCAGGGTCACCGCGACCGGGAGGTGGTCGCTGGCGGTGCTGCGGGGTGCCACCGGGTCGGCGGCGCGCATGCCCGCCGAGACCAGCACGTGGTCGATCTGTTCGCGCGGCTCGTCCGCCGGGCTGGTTGGCAGGGGCCGGGCCGAGGCGAGGGCGTCCACCAGCCCCGCACGGGTGAACTCCGCATAGCCCGGGGCGCCCGGCTCGGTGTTGAGGTCACCGGCGAGCACGAGAGGCAGTCCGGCGGCGTACCGGAGGGCGAAGCCCGCCACCGCGCGGGCCTGCGCCACGGGCTCCCGCCCCGGCGGCGGCTGCAGGTGGGTGGCGACCACCGCGAGGCGTACGCCGCCGCCGAGGTCCACGGTGACGCCGAGCGCCTGGGCTCCGGTGGGCGCGCCCACCGCGGCCAGCCGCTCGCTGCGGGCCGCCGTCAGGGGGAACCGGCCGAGGACCGCGTCGCCCCAGAGCGGATCGGCGGCGGGCGCGAAGACGTACGGCATGCGCAGCCGCGCCGCGAGCAGGGCGAGGGTGTCGTGGCCACCGTTGAGCAGCCAGCCCCGGTCCACCTCGCCGAGGACCACGATGTCGGGGCGCTCGCGCGCGACCACCCGGGCGAGCCCGTCGGGGTCGAAGCGACCGTCCAGTCCGAACCCCATCCGGATGTTGTAGGCCACCACCCGGACCGCCGCCGGGGGCGTGCCGGGCCGCAGCGGGGCGAAAGCGCCCGACGGCAGTCCCGTCGCGACGAGCACGACGAGGCCGCAGGCCGCGGCGGTTCCCCGAACCCACCGTCGGGGCGGCGTGGACGTCGCCCGCCGGGGCCCACCGAGGGCCACGGCGGCGACGAGGCCGGCCATCGCGACCGGCACGGCGGCGTTGGGGTAGCCGAGGTCGTAGGCGGCGTAGTAGCCGACGGCAGCGACGGCGAAGAGCAGCATGCCGAGCACCGCCGCGAGGCCGGGCCGGCCCGGCGCGACCCCGGGGGTGGACGACGCGGCGGCAGCCGACGGGACAGCGGACGGCGCGGCACCGGCGGGCGGCGCGGCGACGACGGGCGGCGCGGCGACGACGGGCGGCGCGGCACCGGCAGGCGGCACGGCGGCGACGGGCGGCGCAGCGACGGGCGGCACGGCGGCACCGGGTGACGCGGCGGGCGGCACGGCGTCGGCGAGGGCGAGGCAGGCGCCCGTGCCGGCGGCGGTCAGCACGACCGCCGGCCCCAGCAGCCCGGCGTCGCGGGTGGCGAACAGCACCGCGCCGACCACCAGCGCCAGCGGGCCGGCCACCCGCCAGCGCCCCCGGGGCGGCCGGGCCAGCGCGGCGAGCAGGAAGATGCCGACCGCCCAGGCCGGCAGGGTGGGTACGTCGCCGGGTTCCGGTGGCCAGGAGAGCCCGCCGCCGGGGCCGCGCCAGTAGGAGGCGGCCGTCGCGGCCACCGCCGGGGAGAGCGCCACGAGGCCGGTCAGCAGCAACGCCGGACCGGCGAGCAGCCACGCGCGGGCCGCGCCCGGTTCCGCCGGCCGCGCGGGACGGGCCGCGGCGACCAGGAACACCGCCACGAGGGCCACGCTGCCGGCCCACCCGACCGGGCCACCCCGCCAGACCAGGTCGTACGTGCCGAGCACCGCGTGCACGACCGCGCCGAGGGCGATGCCCAGCGCCAGCCCCGGCACCGGCCGGCCCGTGGTGGCGGCGGTGCCGGCCAGCCAGAGCAGTCCGGCGAGGAGGCCGACGGTGGCCAGCCAGAGCTGCGTACGGCCGCCCGGTGCGGCGGTGAGGGCGAGCCGCGCGCCGCCCAGCGCGACGGCGGCGGCGAGCGTGACGGGCCGCGCCCCGAGCCGGCGGACCAGCGGAGGGAACGCGAGCGCGAGCACGAACCAGCCCAGCGCGAACGCGCCGAGCAGCTCGGCGGGGGTGGTGGCGGCCTGCCCGAAGATGGTGATGACCGACGGGAGGAAGACCCGCAGCACGTCGGTGAGCACGACGATGCCGAGGGCAAGCGCGGCGGTGCTGAGGTGGCGGTAGCGCACGGGCTGCCTTTCGCCGACCGTTTGAGGGGTTCGGCGATTCTCCGCGCGGGGCACGCCGCCGGTCAACGGTGGGGACGGCGCGGGTTGTCCGGCCCACGCACACCGCGGGGCGCCCCCGGTTCGGGTGGGCGCCCCGCGGGACGGTGCCGGCCGGTCAGCGCTTGGTGGCCGCCTTCTTGGCCGGGGACTTCTTCGCCGGCGCCTTCTTGGCCGCCGTGCTCTTGGCCGCCGTGCTCTTGGCCGTGGTGCTCTTGGCCGCCGCCGTGGTGGTCTTCTTCGCCGCGGTCGACTTGGTCGCCGCCGCCGACTTCTTCGCCGGGGCGGCCTTCTTGGTGGCGGTCTTGGCCGCCGTCGTCTTGGTCGCCTTCGCCGGGGCGGCCTTCTTCGTCGCGGTGGTGGCCTTCGCGGTGGTGGCCTTCGCCCCCGTCGCCTTGGCCCCGGCCGCCTTGGCCGTGGTGGCCTTCGCCCCGGTGGCCTTGGCACCGGCCGCCTTCGCGGTGGTGGCCTTGGCCGTGGTGGCCTTGGTCCCGGCCGCCTTGGCCGTGGTGGCCTTGGCGGTCGTCGCCTTGGTGGCGGCCGTGGCGGTCTTCTTCGCCGCCACCGTGGCCTTCGGCACCTTCCCGCTGGCCACCATCTCCTTGAAACCGGCGCCGGCCCGGAAGGTCGGGACGGATGTCTTCTTGACCTTCACCGCCTCGCCGGTACGCGGGTTGCGCGCTGTTCGCGCACCCCGGACGCGCTTCTCGAACGCTCCGAATCCGGTGATCGCCACCTTCTCGCCCTTGGTGACCGCCGCCTGGACCTCAGCGAGGACCGCGTCGAGCGCGGCCGTCGCCGTCTTCCGGTCCCCCAGGCGAACGGCGAGCGCCTCGATGAGCTCGGCCTTGTTCACGACTTCCTCCCGATTGTGCAACTGACTCGACGCGAGCCATTCTGCGCGCACGGTATGCCCTGTGCTGCCTGGACACAAACATTCGGTGGAAAAAAGCCCTTGTGTCGTAACGGATTCGCCCCCACCGGCGAGGCCGGTGGGGGCGGAAACCGATGCGGGATCGGGCGTACGGCTATGCCACGGAGGGCAGGAACGGCCTCCGGCCGCGCTCGAAGGAGGTGATGTCGGCCTCGTGCCGAAGAGTGAGTCCAATGTCATCCAACCCCTCCATCAGCCGCCAGCGGCTGAAGTCGTCGAGGGGGAAGGACCAGGTGGCGTCCCCGGCCCGGACCTCACGGGACGCCAGGTCGACGGTGACCGGGGTGGTCGGGTCGGACTCGACGAGGGACCACAACTCCTCGACGGCCCGCAATTCCAACTCGACCGGCAGCAGACCCTCCTTGAGGGCATTGCCGCGGAAGATGTCGCCGAACCGGGGCGAGACCACCGCCTTGAACCCCCAGTCGCGCAGCGCCCACACGGCGTGCTCCCGGGAAGACCCCGTGCCGAACTCCGGGCCCGCCACAAGAATCGACGCACCCGAATACGCGGCATCGTTCAACACGAATGAAGGGTCTTCCCGCCACGCGTTGAAGAGCCCGTCGGCGAATCCCGTCCGGGTCACCCGCTTGAGGTACACGGCGGGGATGATCTGATCCGTGTCCACGTTGGAACGGCGCAGCGGCACGGCGGTGCCGGTGTGCACGGTGAACTTGTCCATCTGTGCGGCTGCCCTTCTACAGGTCTGCGGGGGCGGCGAGCCGGCCGACCACGGCGGTGGCGGCGGCGACCGGCGGCGACACCAGGTGGGTGCGTCCGCCCCGGCCCTGGCGGCCCTCGAAGTTGCGGTTGGAGGTCGAGGCGGAACGCTCACCCGGGGCGAGCGTGTCCGGGTTCATGCCCAGGCACATCGAGCAGCCGGCGAACCGCCACTCGGCCCCGGCGTCGGTGAAGACCTTGTCCAGCCCCTCGGCCTCGGCGGCCTCCCGGACGGCGGCCGAGCCGGGCACCACGAGCATCCGTACGCCGTCGGCGACCGTGTGTCCGCGCAGCACGTCGGCGGCGGCGCGGAGGTCCTCCAGGCGGCCGTTGGTGCAGGAACCGACGAAGACCACGTCGACGGAGAGGTCGCGCAGCGGAGTTCCGGGGGTGAGGTCCATGTACTCCAGCGCGCGGCGGGCGGCGGCCCGCTCGGACTCGCCGGCGAACTCCTCCGGGTCGGGGACGGCCGCGCCCAGCGGCGCACCCTGGCCCGGGTTCGTGCCCCAGGTGACGAACGGCGTGATCCGGCTCGCGTCGAGGGTCACCTCGGCGTCGAACGTCGCGCCCTCGTCGGTGGGCAGGCTCCGCCAGTACTCCACCGCCGCGTCCCAGTCGGCCCCCTGGGGCGCGTTCGGCCGCCCCTTGAGGTACGCGAAGGTGGTCTCGTCCGGCGCGATCATGCCGGCCTTGGCGCCCCACTCGATCGACATGTTGGCGACGGTCATCCGCCCCTCCATGGAGAGCGCGCGGATCGCCTCGCCCCGGTACTCCACGATGTGGCCGCGGCCACCGCCGGTGCCGACCTGGGCGATGAGGGCGAGCACCAGGTCCTTGGCGGTGACGCCGGGGCCGAGCTGGCCGGTGACGTTCACGGCCATCGTCTTCGGGCGGGCCTGCGGCAGCGTCTGGGTGGCCAGCACGTGCTCGACCTCGCTGGTGCCGATGCCGAACGCGAGCGCGCCGAAGGCGCCGTGGGTGGCGGTGTGGGAATCGCCACAGACGATCGTCATGCCGGGCTGGGTGACGCCGAGCTGCGGGCCGATGACGTGCACGATGCCCTGGTTGGCGTCGCCGAGCGGGTGCAGCCGCACGCCGAACTCGGCGCAGTTGCGGCGCAGCGTCTCGATCTGGGTGCGGGAGGTGGGGTCCGCGATCGTGAGCAGGTCGCCGCGCCGCTGCGAGAACGCCGGGTCGGCGTACCCCGTGGGGGTGTTGTGGTCCTCGGTCGCGAGCGTGAGGTCGGTGCGGCGCACGCGGCGGCCGGCGAGCCGCAGGCCGTCGAAGGCCTGCGGGCTGGTGACCTCGTGCAGCAGGTGCAGGTCGATGTAGAGCAGGTCCGGTTCACCGTCGGCGGACCGGACGACGTGCGCGTCCCAGACCTTCTCGGCCAGGGTCCTCGGTCGAGTGTCTCCCACCATCTGGACATCCTAAATTCTGGGAGGTAAATTTCGGCTTGTGGGACACAGTATGAGCGGTGTCGGCGTTCTCGACAAGGCGGTGGTCATCCTGGCCGCCTGTGTCGACGGCGCCAGCCTGGCCGAACTCGTTGAACGCACCAAGCTGCCCCGGGCCACCGCGCACCGGCTGGCACAGGCGCTGGAGATCCACCGGATGCTCGTCCGGGACACCCAGGGCCGTTGGCGCCCGGGCCCCCGGCTCGGTGAGCTCGCCAACGCCGCGCCGGACGTGCTGCTGACGGCGGCGGAGCCGCTGCTGGCCGCGCTGCGCGACGCCACCGGGGAGAGCGCCCAGCTCTACCTGCGCCGCGCGGACGAGCGGATCTGCGTGGCCGCCGCCGAGCGGGCCAGCGGGCTGCGGGACACCGTCCCGGTGGGCTCGGTGCTGCCGATGACCGCCGGTTCGGCGGCGCAGATCCTGCTGGCCTGGGAGCCACCGGAGGCGGTGATGCCGCTGCTGCCCCGGTCGAAGTTCACCGGACGCACCCTCGCCGAGGTGCGCCGCCGCGGCTGGGCGCAGAGCGTCGCCGAGCGGGAGGCGGGTGTGGCGAGCGTCTCGGCCCCGATCCGTGACCGCACGGGCCGGGTGATCGCCGCGATCAGCATCTCCGGCCCGATCGAACGCCTCGGCCGCCGCCCCGGCGAACGCCACGCCATGGCCGTCGTCCGAGCCGGCCAACGCCTGAGCGGCCTCTAACCCACCCACCCCGCCCCCTTCGCCCCCGGTGATCAAGAGATTTGCGTCATCTGTCGCACCGAACCTGACGCAAATCTCTTGATCACCGACACGGAGTGGGTGGGGCGGGCAGGGGGCGGAGGAATGGGGGAAGGCCCGGCTCATCGGGGTGAGACGGGCCTTCCTGGGTGTAGCCCCGACGGGATTCGAACCCGCGCTACCGCCTTGAGAGGGCGGCGTCCTGGGCCGCTAGACGACGGGGCCAGAACTTTCCTGCTTCACCGCCCTGCCGGACGGTGCCGCTGTATTCTAGCGACGGACCCCAGGGGTGAGCGCACAGGGGTGCGCGTCGCGCCACGGCATCCCGGGCCGGCACGCGACAGGCCGCCCGCACGAGAACGGGCCGCACGAGAACGGGCGGCCGGCGCGAGACAGGCGGGCCCGCACGAGGCAGAACGCCGGAACCAAACCGGCCCGGCACCGAAGCAGGCTCGGCACGAAGCAGGCCGGCACCGGGCCGACCGCCGGCACGAGGCCTGGGACGCAAATCAGCCCGCCTCACCACAGTGAGACGGGCTGGATAACCTGTAGCCCCGACGGGATTCGAACCCGCGCTACCGCCTTGAGAGGGCGGCGTCCTGGGCCGCTAGACGACGGGGCCAGAACCTGTCTTGCTCCACCACCCTGCCGGGCGGTGCCGCTGAAAACTACCAGAGATCATTCTGGCCCGCTTGCGCGGGCCGGAGCGCTCTCCGACTTGATCCAGCGACCGACACTCTCACGAACGCCGGTTGCTGGGGTACCAGGACTCGAACCTAGACTAACTGAACCAGAATCAGTCGGGCTGCCAATTACCCCATACCCCATTGGCACCTCGCGGTGCCGTTCGGCGCCTTGCGGCACCGGAGAGAAACTTTACCCTCCCGCCCCCCACAGGCCAAATCGGGGGCCCGAAACCGCATCTGGCCTGCGGCTTCGGGCTTCCCGACGACTCAGGTCACCGGGACGACCGGGTTGCTCAGCTCCCCGATCCCCTCGATACGCACGGTGACCGTATCCCCCTCCGTGAGCGGGCTAACCCCGGCCGGCGTGCCGGTGAGGACCACGTCCCCGGGGAGCAGCGTCATCACGTGCGAGACGTACGACACCAGGGCCGGCACGTCGAAGACCATGTCCCGGGTGCGGCCGAGCTGGCGTACCTCCATCTCGTCCGGGTTGCGGCCGACCTCGCAGCGGACCTCCAGGTCGGTCACGTCGAGCCCCGTGGTGATCCACGGGCCGATGGGGCAGAACGAGTCGAAGCCCTTGGCCCGGGTCCACTGCCCGTCGGAGCGCTGGAGGTCCCGCGCGGTGACGTCGTTGGCGCAGGTGTAGCCGAAGATGGCCCGCTCGGCGGCGGCCCGGTCGGCCCGGCGGGCCCCCGGCGCGCCGATCACCACGGCCAGCTCGGCCTCGTGCTCGACCTGCTTGGAGAAGATCGGCAGCCGGATGGCGTCCCGTGGCCCGATCACGGAGGTGGACGGCTTGAGAAACAGCAGCGGCTCCTTGGGCACGTCGTTGCCCAGCTCGGCGGCGTGCTCGGCGTAGTTACGGCCGACGCAGACCACCTTGCTGGGCAGGATCGGGGAGAGCAGCCGGACGTCGGAGAGCGCCCACCGGGCGCCGCTGAACTGGATCTGGCCGAACGGGTGACCCTCGATCTCGGCGACGGTCAGGCCCTCCGGGCCCGCCCCCGGTTCGCCCTCGACGACCCCGAACGACATTCCCTTGGCATGAGCGAAACGAGCGATACGCACCAGGCCAATCTAGCCCGCCCGCCCCGGGCGGCACCGGCACCGGGCGCTCGGCGGCGCGCGGCGGGCCAGCGTACGCCGGATGCCGCCGCCGCGGGCCGGGTTCGCCGCTTCGTACCCGCACGGCGGGGAGCCGCACCTAGCGTCGGCTACCGGAGGTTCGTTCGTATGCCTGCATCGAGACGACACCACAGGGCCCTCGCAGTGTTCGTGCACTGCCTGGGCATTCTCGCCGCCGTGCCGGCGCTGCCCACGGTGGCCCCGAAGCCCGTCACGCCCGCGGCCACCGCACCCGGAGCCGCACCGCCACAGGGGGCGCTGCGGGCGGCGGCGGCCACGATGGCGCCGACGCCGACGGACACCGCGACCCCGACGGGCACCGCGACGCCCGCGGCCCCCGCGCCGCCGCCACTGGTCTCCCCGTCCGTGGTCGTGCCGACGCGGGGCGGACCGTCCGCCGTGACGGTGGCGGTCACGCCGGCCGGCACGCCGGCCCCGGGCTACCAGGTCCAGGTGCGCAACGCCAGCAGCATGCCCGTGGCCACCACCGTGCGCCAGGAGCTGCCGCCCGGCACGTCGGCGACCTGGGTCACGCCCGGGGGGCGGACCAGCCGCTCGGCCACCACCACGGAGGTGACCTGGCAGCTGCGGCTCCCGCCGCGCAGCACCACGACCCTGCACACGGCGCTCACCACCGCCGCGCCGGGCCGCGCCCTGTCCGCACCGGCCTGCGCCTTCGCCGCCGGCGGCGACCGGCCGTACGACTGCGCGACCGCGACCTGGGACCGCTCACCGGTCCCGGTGGCCCAGGCCACGGACGCGCCGGCCTGGCGGCGGCCCGCGGCGCTGCTCGCCGCGCTGGCCGGGGTGTTCCTGCTCACGGCCGGCGGGCTCTGGTGGTGGCAGCGGCACCGCCGCGCCCGGGCCACGGCCGCGTCGACCGGCGGGCGCACCGGATCCGGCGGTGCGGGGAACCGGCCCGCCGGTGCGGGGACCGTCTACGCCGGCACCGGCGCGGGGTCCTCCGGCACGGCCCCGGCGGCGGCACCCGGCCAGGGCGGACAGCCCCGTCCGGTCGCGCCGGTCGCCGTGGCCCGCCGCCGCAGGCCCCCGGTGTGGCTGCTGGTGGGGGCGGCCGCCGCGGTCCTGGCCGGCGTGGTGCTCGCCGCGACGCTGACGGCCACCCGACGGGTCGCCGCGATCGACACCACCAAGCAGCCGAGCACCGGCGCGTGGGTGGGCACCAGCACCACCGGCGTGATCGGCATGCCGCTGCGGGAGCAGGCGCTGGAGTTCACCGTCTACCGGATCGCCTGCCCGTCGGCGTCGTCGGCCGCCGGGCGGCAGTGCCAGGCCACGGTCGGGGTGCGCAACCTCACCCCCGAGCAGCAGACCTGGCACGGCGAGATGCAGCGGGCGTACCTGCCGGGGGGCACCTGGGTCAGCACCGACGAGGCCGCCACCCGACTGGCCAACCAGGGGCGGGACGTCTTCGGCCAGCCCCTGGCCGCGGGCAGCCGGCTGGTGCTGCCGCTGGTGTTCACGGTCGACGGCACGGACCGGCCCAGGCAGCTGGAGCTGCGCAGCGGGGTGTTCTCCGCCGGGGTCCGGGTCGACGTGCCCTGACGCGGGGTCGGCGGGGGCGGCGGCCGTACGCTGGTCGGGTGACCGCCGCCCTCGCTCCCGCCGCGCCGCTCGACCTGGCCGACTGGCAGGCGCGGCGGCGGGCCCACGAGGAGCGGGTCGACGCGTGGCTGGCCCCGCACCTGGCCCGCCGCCGCGCCGGGCACAAGCACCCCGTGGAGGACTTCCTCTTCACCTACTACTCGCACCGTCCGGCACAGCTGCGCCGTTGGCACCCGGGCGCGGGGGTCGTGCTGCGCGGCGCGGACCCGGCCGAGTTCGGCCGGGACTACCGCGCCACGTCCGCCGGGCTCGCCCTCGACACCGATGCGGTACGCGCCCGGCGGGCCGAATCGCTCGGCTGGATCCGTGCCCTGCTCGCGGCGACGGCGGGCCGGCCGGCGCACCTGGGCTGCTTCGGGATGCACGAGTGGGCGATGGTCTACCGGCAGACCCAGGAGGAGATACGCCACAACGCGTGGCCGCTGCGGCTCAGCCCGGCCCGCACCGCCGAGGTCGTGCAGGAGCGGGGCGTGCGGTGCAGCCACTTCGACGCGTACCGGTTCTTCACCGCGCCGGCCCGGCCGCTGAACGTGCTCACCCCGACGCGGGAGCGGCAGCACGAGCTGGAGCAGCCGGGCTGCCTGCACGCCAACATGGACCTGTACAAGTGGGCGTACAAGCTGTCGCCGCTGGTGCCGAGCGAGCTGGTGGCGGACGCGTTCGCGCTGGCCCGCGAGATCCGCACCCTGGACATGCGGGCCAGCCCCTACGATCTCGCCGCGCTCGGCTACCCGCCGGTGCGGGTGGAGACGCCGGAGGGACGGGCCGAGTACGCCGCCGCCCAGCGGGGCTTCGCCGAGCGGGCCGCCGGCCTGCGGGCCCGCCTGCTCGCCGCGCTGGCCTGACACCCCCGTTTCGCACCTTTCATCACCTTTTGCACTCGTCGTTCGTTGGCTCCCTGTACGCGCGAGGCCGAGGAAACGGGAGCACCATGACCAGACGATCACTCGCCGGGCGGGCGCGGGGCCTGATCCTGCGCACCGCGCCCGGCATTCCGCGCTCCCGCCGCGAGGCGCGGACGTCGCTGGAGGCCCTGGCCACCCTGCGCGGGCAGGGCTGGCACCGGTCCGTGGGCGCGGCACCCGTCGACGGCGAAGGCCGGCCGCTGCCCTGGCTCAGCTACTCCGCCGTGCGGTGGCTGGACGAGGTGCTGCACCCCGGCGTGCGGGTGTTCGAGTACGGCTCGGGGTCGTCGACGTCCTGGTTCGCCTGGCCCGGCCGGGTCGGCGAGATCGTCTCCGTCGAGCACGACGCGGCCTGGTTCGCCCAGCTCCCCCAGCCGGCCAACGGGGAGATCCGGCACGTGCCCTGCGCCGACGGCTGGTGGGACGGTTCGGCGGACTCCCCGTACGTGACGGCGATCGCCGACGGGGCCCCCTGGGACGTGGTGGTGATCGACGGCGCCTCCCGCACCGTCTGCGCCCGGGTCGCGCCGAAGTACCTGGCCCCGTCCGGCCTGGTGGTCCTCGACGACACGGACCTCGCGACGACCGATCCGGCGGCGGCGGAGCTGGCCGCCCACGGCCTCGGCCGGCTCGACCTGTGGGGCTTCAAGCCCGGCGTCCAGCGGATGACCTGCACCTCGGTCTTCAGCTGGGACTTCAACCACTGGCTGCTGCCGGGGCCGGCGCACCACCACACCCGCTGACGGCGGGCCGGCGGCGCCGCGCGCCGACCTCCACCGACCGCCCCATCCACACCCCACCCCCACCCACCACTTCTCCGCCCTTTGCTCTGCACCCACGGGCGCAGCGGTCACCGACGGTGACTGTTGCGGATCAGGGTGCAGAGCAAAGGGACGGGAACGAAGGGTGGCGGCGGCGGGGCGGTCAGCCCGAGCGCGCGGCCCGGCCGGGGATCAGGACGTGGCGCAGCTCGTCTGCGGCACCGGGTTGCTGGAGCCGGCGCTGGCGAGGAACCCGAAGGTCGCCTCGGCACCGGGGGCGAGGCCGCCGTTCCAGCCCACGTTCCGCGCGGTGACCGCGGTTCCGCTCTGCGTCACGTCGGCGTTCCACGCCTGGTTGATCCGCTGGCCGTCGGCGTAGCCGAACCGGACCGTCCAGCCGCCCAGCGCGGCGGTGCCCGTGTTGCGCACGGTCACCTCGCCCTGGAAGCCGCCCTGCCACTGCCCGACGATCCGGTAGACGGCCGTGCACCCGCCGCCGGGGTTCGAGGTCGGGGTGACCGTCGGCGTGACGGGCGGGGTGGGCGTCGGCGTGGCCGTGGGGGTCGCGCTGGGGGTGGCCGTGGGAGTCGCCGTGGGGGTGGTGCCGGTCAGCGCGGCGACCACCGCCGGGTACCAGCGGTCCGACATCTTCTGGTCACCGGCGGCGTTCGGGTGCACCCCGTCGTAGGTGTCGGCGGCGGTGCTGAAGCCCGTCCACTGGTCGACGACCACGATCGGCGACTGCGCGGTGGTCTTGCCCGCCGCCCAGCCGTCGATCGCGCTGTTGAGCGCCACCACCCGCTGCCCGCACTCGGCGCAGCTCGCGGGGGCCATCGGGATGATCTTCGCGACGATCACGCGCATCGCCGGGTTGCTGGCCCGCATCTGGTCGACCAGCTTGGAGTACGCGGCCAGGATGGTCGCCGGGGCGATGTTGCTCCACACGTCGTTGGTGCCGAAGTGCATGAGCACGACGTCCGGGTCGGTGGCGGAGAGCCAGCCGGGCAGCAGGTTCTGGTTGGCGACGTTCGTCACCAGGTATCCGCCGTGGCCCTCGTTGTCGCCGTCGTACGGCTGGCCGCAGCCCTGCGGGCCGAGGGTGCCGACGAAGTCGACGTTCGTGTGGCCGGTGGACTGGAGGCGGTTCCAGAGGATGGAGCGCCAGCAGCCGGGCGAGCCGGTGATGGAGTCGCCGAGGGGCATGACGCGCACCGGGTCGGCGGCGGCCGGCAGGGCGGGCGGCGCGGCGACGAGCCCGAGCAGCAGCGTCAGCGGCACGGCCGCCAGGGCGGCGAGGAAGGCGGAGTGGAAGGGCTTTCGGGGCATGGCGGAGGAACTCCTGTCACGTGGCGTCGTACGCGGTCGGTGACGGCCCTGTTGCTCCCGGATCCATTCCAGCAGACCCCGGCGTCGCGCTCAACCGCCTCCCACGTTCCGCCCCGAGCCGGCGCGGCACGGACGGCGCCAGCGCGGCACGGACGGCGCAGCGCGCGGCACGGACGGCGCAGCGCGCGGCGCGGTCAGTCGCCGTCGACCCGGCGGTCGCGCTTGCGCTGCGCCTGGCGCTTCTTGTCGGCGAGGCGGCGTTCCTTCGCGCCCCGCGACGGGCGGGTCGGGCGGCGCGGCGGGGGCGGCGGGGCGACCGCCTCGCGCAGCAGGGCCGCCATTCGCTCCCGGGCCGCCTCCCGGTTGGCGAGTTGGGCCCGGTGCTCGCTGGCGGCGATGGTGAGCACCCCGTCGACGAGCCGGCCGGCCAGGCGGTCGAGGGCCCGGGCGCGCAACGGCTCGGGCAGGCTCGGCGAGCCGGCGACGTCGAAGCTCAACTCCACCCGCGAGTCGGTGGTGTTGACGCCCTGCCCGCCCGGCCCCGACGAGCGGGAGAAGCGTTCCCGAAGCTCGGCGGCCGGCACGACCAGCCGGTCGGTCACCCGCAGTCCGTCGTCCACGTGAGCAGGCTAGCGCCCCGCCCGGGCACCGTGCGTGGCCGTGGGGGTCGCCGAGGGGCCCGGCGCCGGTCCCGCGCGGTCGTCGCCGGAGCCGGCGGCGTACGCGACCGCCCCGACGAGCAGCAGCGCGATCACGCCGACCTTCGTGGTGACGGCCCGGATCAGCCCGAAGGCGGCGCGGCGCGCGCCCGGGACGGTGTTGCGCGCGGTGCGGTAGTCGGCCCATCCGCGGCGGGCCCGCGCGTACGCCGACCCGACGCCGCATCCGACGAGGAGGCCCACCACCAGCAGGGCCGCGATGACTTCTCGCTCCATCCTCGCGAGTATCCATACTCAGCGTGATATTTCCATGGGCCGATGATCCCACGCCCAATATCTGCCAATTCTCCCCTCCGCGCCGCCCGGGAGCGGCCCGGGAGCGCGGACCGGCCCAGGTCAGCCGCCCTTTCCGATGATCGCGTCAGCGCTCTGCTGCACCTGCTCGATCGGGATGGCGAAGCCGATGCCGATCGAGCCGCTGCCGTCGATGGTGGCGATGGCGGTGTTCACCCCGACCACCTCACCTCGGGCGTTGACCAGCGGGCCGCCGGAGTTGCCCGGATTGATGGACGCGTCGGTCTGCACGGCGCGGTGCCGGTTCGTGCCGAGGCGCACCTGACGGTCGAGCGCGCTGACGATACCCGCGGTGACGGTCCCGGCCAGCCCGAGCGGGGACCCGACCGCGAGCACCGGCTCGCCGACCCGGGTGGCGCCCGGCTTGGCCAGCGGCAGCGGGGCCAGGCCGGCGTCCGGCGGCACCCGCAGCACGGCCAGGTCGCTGCCGGGCTCCCGGCCGACGACCTCGGCGGCGAACCGCCGGCCGTCCGGCAGTTCCACCGTCACCGCCCCGCCGCCCCCCTTGGCGAGGATGTGGTCGTTGGTGATCAGGTGCTGCTGGTCGTCGATGGCGAACCCGGACCCGGTCGCCGAGCTTCCGGCGGCCCCGCCCACCAGCACCGACACCACCCCCGGCACGGTGCGCTCGGCCGCGGTCACCAGCTCCGCCGGCACCGGCGCGGCCGACGCCGCCTCCGGGCCCGGCACGTCGGGTGAGTCGGCGACCCAGGCGCCGGCCGCCGCACCGGACAGGGTGGACAGCGCCACCACCCCGGCGGCGGCCAGCAGCCGGCCCTGCCAGCTGCGCCGCCGGTCGGCCCCGCCCCCACCGGGTACGTCCCGACGGCCACGCCCGTCGGGGTCGAGCTCGGGCGAGACGAACCACGGCCCGCGCGGCTCGCCCAGTCCGGTCTGTACTGCCATCCGCTGCTCCTCACGTCCACGTCTGTCGGGGAGGTCCGGCCGGCTCGGGCCGGCCGGTGGGGCCGCCGCGTTCAGGGCAGCCGGGAGAACCACCGCATCGATCCCGCCGCAGCGCCCATGGCCAGCACCAGGCCCAGCCCGATGAACCGGGCGGAGACGTCCTGCCGCTGGGTGCGGTAGCCGACGGAGGTGCCGATGTCGTCGTACACGGCCCGCAGCTCCTCGCGGCTGGTCGCCTCGTGGAAGCCGCCGCCGGTGGAGTCGGCGACCGCCTTGAGGGTCTGCCCGTCCACCGGCACCTGGATGGGCCGCCCGCCCCGGTCGACGAACCCGGACGGGGTGCCGAACGAGATGGTGTGCACCGGCACCTTCGCGTCGACGGCCTCGGCGGCGGCCTCCATCGGGTCCATGCCGGAGGTGTTCGCGCCGTCGGAGAGCAGGATGATCCGGGCCGGCGGCAGGTCCTTCGCGGCCTGGCTGTCCAGTGCCCGCACCGCGCCGAGGGAGGTGTTGATCGCCTCCCCGATGGCGGTGCCCTGCACGCCGGTGCTGCCCTCGGCGAGGCGTTCGATGCCGTCGTGCAGGGCCTCCCGGTCCGTGCCGGGCGGCACCAGCACGGCGGCGCTGCCGGCGAACGCGACCAGCCCGACGTTGAACTCTTCGGGCAGGCCGTCGACGAAGCGCCGGGCCGCTTCCTTGGCGGCGCTGAGCCGGTCCGGTTCCACGTCGGAGGCGAGCATCGAGGTCGACACGTCGACCGCCACCATGACGGTGGCCCGTTCCCGGGGCACCCGCACCTCGGCGCTGGGCCGGGCGAAGCCCACCACCAGCAACGCCAGCATGGCCAGGAACAGGCCGGCCGGCACGTGCCGCCGCCACGCGGGGCGGTGCGGGGCCACCCGGTCGAGCAGCCGCAGGTTGGTGAAGCGGACCGCGTACCGGCTGTGGCGGCGCTGGGCGAGCAGGTAGCCGACGGCGAGCGCGGCGACCCCGAGCAGCAGCCAGAGCCGCAGGGGCGACTGCCAGGTCACGCGGCACCTCCCGACAGCGCGCCGGGGCGGGCCGTCCGGCCGGTGCCGCTGGCCGCCGGGGCCAGGGCGAGCCGGCGCTGGGCGTGCACGTGCCGGACGATGTCGGCGCACCAGTCGCGGTCGGTGCGCAGCGGCAGGTGGGCCGCCCCGCACCGGCGCAGCACCTGGCGGATCTGGTCGCGCTGGGCGAGGGCCGCCTCGGCGTACCGCTCGCGCAGCCGGCGGTCGCCGGTGCAGACCTCCCGCCGGCGGCCGGTCTCCGGGTCGACCAGGGTGATCAGGCCGACGTCCGGCAGTTCCAGCTCGCGCGGGTCGGTCACCTCCACGGCGAGCACCTGGTGCCGGACGGCGAGCCGGCGCAGCGCCGCCTCCCAGGGCGGCGGGTCGGCCGGGTCGTCCGGTAGCCCGTCGAGGAGGTCGGAGACCACCACGACGAGGCCGCGCCGGGTGGCGGCCCGGCCCACGGCGACGAGCCCGTCGGCGAGGCCGGGCGCGGCGGGCGGGCCGGCGGCCGGGTCGGTCCCGGCGGCGCGCGGCGCGGCCAGCAGGGCCCGCAGCAGACCGAGCAGGTGGGTACGCCCGCCCCGGGCGGGGAACCGGCGCAGCCCGTGCGCGCCGAGCAGTTGCGCGCCGAGCCGGTTGCCGGAGCCCGCCGTGAGGAAGCCGACCGCCGCCACGGCGGCCACCGCCAGCTCGCGCTTGTCCAGCTCGGCGGTGCCGAACTCCATGCTGGGGCTGGCGTCGACCAGCAGCCAGGTGGTCAGCTCCCGGTCGGCGTCCACCTCGCGGACGTGCGGGACGGTGGTGCGGGCGGTGACCGCCCAGTCCATCCGGCGCACCTCGTCCTCGCCGGGCCGGTACTCGCGGCTGCCGGCGACCTCGCTGCCGGGCCCGGGCAGCAGGCCCCGGTGCTCGCCGTGCAGCAGCCCGTCGAGGCGGCGGGTGACGGTCAGCTCCAGCCGGCGCAGCCGCCGGTCCGGCGCGAGGTCGGCCAGGGTCGGGTCCGGCGGCACCGTTCCCGCTCCCCCGGCGGCCCGTGTTCCCCGGGCGGAGCCGGCGGGCGGGGCGGCCGGGCCCTTCACGCCGCCGCCAGGTCGGTGGCGTATCCGGTGTGGTGGGCGGCGATCCGGGGCGGGGGCACGGCGGCGACCAGCCGGTGGACCACCGCCTCGGCGGCGACCCCGTCGGCGACCGCGTCGAAGGAGAGCACCAGCCGGTGGGCCAGGACGTCGACCGCCAGTTCCCGGACGTCCTCGGGCAGCACGTGGTCGCGGCCCCGCAGCAGCGCCTGGGCGCGGGCGGCGGCGACCAGGCCGAGGGTGGCCCGGGGGCTCGCCCCGTACGCCAGCAGCGGCGCGATCTCGGGCAGCCCGAACCGGCCCGGGTCCCGGGTGGCCAGGATCAGCCGGACGACGTACTCGGCGATGGCGTGGTGGACGAACACGTCGCCGGCCCGCCGCTGGAGCGCGCGCAGCCGCTCGGGGTCGAGGACCCTGCGCGGGGTGGGCCGGTCGGTGCTCATCCGGTAGAGGATGGCCAGTTCGTCGGCGTCCCCGGGGTAGTCGACGACGATCTTCATGAGGAACCGGTCCCGCTGCGCCTCGGGGAGCTGGTAGACCCCCTCCGACTCGATCGGGTTCTGGGTGGCCAGCACCAGGAACGGCGTGGGGACCGGAAAGGCGCGCCCACCGATGGAGACCTGCCGCTCGGCCATCGCCTCCAGCAGCGCGGACTGCACCTTCGCCGGGGCCCGGTTGATCTCGTCGGCGAGCACGAGGTTGGCCATGATCGGGCCGAGTTCGACGTCGAAGCTCTCCTTCGACGCCCGGTAGATGCGGGTGCCGACGATGTCGGAGGGGACCAGGTCCGGGGTGAACTGGATCCGGGAGAAGGTCCCGCCGACCACGGTCGCGAGGGTCTGCGCGGCGAGGGTCTTCGCCACGCCGGGGACCCCCTCCAGGAGGCAGTGGCCGCCGGCGACCAGGGCGGTGAGCAGGCGCTCGACGAGCCGATCCTGCCCGACGATCACGCGTTTGACCTCGAAGAGGGTCTGTTCCAGCTCGACGCCGCTCGGATCGGGATCGACCGCGGTGGGCAGGCTGGCCAGGGTGTCCGAGATGTCCGTCACGGTGCTTGCTTCCCGGGCCGGCACCCGGGCAAACGTCGGAATTCGAGCACCTTACCGGGCCGAACCGGGACGAGGACCGTCATCCGCCACCGAAGGCCGCAGGGGGCGCGGACGGCGCGAGGGTGCCGGCCCCGTCGCCGGGACCGGCACCCTCGCCTGCGTACGGGTCAGGGAGTGAACACGGCCAGGTGGAACGGCCGGTCGGCCGGAGCGCCGGTGGAGTCGTACGTCTGCACGAAGACCCCGTTCGGCGTGGCCAGCCGCGGCGCGACCGAGATCTCACCGGCCGGCGGGATGCAGCACGAGTCCGTGGTGCCGATCGTGGCCACGAAGGCAGCGCTGGTCAGGCTGCGGTTGAAGATGACCTGGTACTGGCCGGGGCCGTACTTGGTCGCGGAGACGGCGTCCCGCGAGCGGAGCAGGGTGCCGGCGCTGCTGACGACGGCGAAGGACGTGGAGCCGTTGACGTAGGACGGGCTCACCCCCTTCTTCATCGCCGCCTTGGCCGCCGCCGCCTCGGCCACCGTCGGCTGCGGCTGTCCGGACGGCGCGGCGGCGCGTTCGCCCGGCTGCCCGGACTGGGCCGCGGGCCTGGCCGCCGTGGTGGTCTGGGCGGCGGCGATCCCGCCGCCGGCCAGCGTCAGCACCAGCGCGCCGAACGTGACCGCGACCGCCCTACGGGAAATGATTCTTGCCATGACAGGTCCCCCTTGTTGACCGTGTCGACACGACCGACTCGCGAAACAACGAGCCGGTTTTATCCGAGCCTGCCAACACCGCAAAATTGTCGCCTGAGCGACCGCCGCCAAGCCGGCTGGAGAAGCACCCACACCCGCCTTGAGCAGCCAATATTGCCGTGCACATCGAGGCTGGAACCAGGTGGAAAGTAGCACCGCCAAAAGCGCGTGGTCAATGGCAGAGGGCGGCGTTTCAGACTGTTTCAGCCCGCCCTTCGAATTGCGAAACATGAACGCTCGACAATTCATGATGGGGGCTGCCCGGCGCGGGTGGCGTCGCCGGTCGGGCACTGCCGCTACGGTGTCGACGTGCTCACCTACGCCGACACCCGCGCCCGCCCGGCCGGTCGCGCCGCCCGGATCAGGACCTGGCTGTGCTGGCTCGCGGTGGCCCCCGGGCTGATGTGGGCGGCGGTACGCCTGCCCGGCCTCGAACGGGGGCCGGCGGTGCAGGCGGTCGCCTTCACCCCGTACGTCGCAGCCTGGACGCCCGTGCCGCTGCTGCTCGCGCTCGCCCTGCGGCGCCGCTGGCCGGCGGCGGTCGCGGCCCTGGTCGCGGTGGCGCTGATCGCCGTGGTCGCGCCCCGGGCCGTGCCGTCGGCGCAGCCGCGGGCCGGCGGGCCGACGCTGCGGGTGCTCACCGCCAACCTGTTGGCCGGTGCCGCCGACGCCGGCACCGTGGTCGGCCTGGTGCGCGACCTGCGGGTCGACGTGCTGGCCGTGCAGGAGTTCACCCCGGGCGCGGCGGCCGAGCTGGACCGGCTCGGCCTGGCCGGGCTGCTGCCGCACCGGCAGCTCAACCCGCAGGTCGGCACCGTCGGCTCGGGGCTCTACGCCCGCTTCCCCATCGCCGGGGGCGGCATCCGGCAGCACCGCGGCGGCTGGGGCTTCACCCAGGCGTACGGGACGCTCACCCCGCCGGGCGGGCCGCCGGTGCGGGTCGAGTCGGCCCACCCGGCGGCCCCGTACGCGCTGGACCAGGTCGGGTTCTGGCGCACCGACCTGGCGGCACAGCCGCCGGCCACCCCCGACGCGGGGCTGTCGATCCTCGCCGGGGACTTCAACGCCACCCTCGACCACGCCCCGCTGCGCGACCTGCTCGCCACCGGGTACGTCGACGCGGCCGACGCCACCGGCGCCGGGCTCGTCGGCACCTGGGGCCCGTACGACGGCGACCCGATCCCCCCGGTGACGATCGACCACGTGCTGGTGGACCGGCGGATAGCCGTCCGGTCCGTGTCGGTGCGCGCGGTGCCGGGCAGCGACCACCGCGCGGTCCTCGCCGAGCTGCGCCTGCCCGCCGCCTGAGCCGCCCTACACGTGGGCGCGGTCCAGGCCGTAGGTGAGGGCGTCGACGAGGGCGTGCCAGGACGCCTCCACGACGTTGGGGTGCACGCCGACGGTGGTCCAGTCGCGGCCCGCCCCGTCGGCGGTCTCCACCAGCACCCGGGTCACCGCGCCGGTGCCGTGGCTGCCCTCCAGGATGCGCACCTTGTAGTCGGCCAGCTCGAAGTCGCGCAGCTCCGGGTAGTGCCGGGACAGGCCGACCCGCAGCGCCTCGTCGAGCGCGTTGACCGGCCCGTTGCCCTCGGCCGTGGCGATCAGCCGCTCGCCGCGTACCCGGATCTTGACGGTAGCCTCGGAGACCACCGAGCCGTCCTCCCGGTGCTCGACCAGCACCCGGTAGGACTCCAGGGCGAACGGCCGGACCGGGGCGGCGTCGGGCAGCTCGGAGCGGACCAGCAGCTCGAACGAGGCGTCGGCGGCCTCGAAGGACCAGCCGCCGGCCTCCAGCTCCTTGACCCGCCGGGTCACCCGGGACAGGGTCTCCGGATGGCCGGCCAGGTCCAGGCCCAGCTCGCGGCTCTTCAGCTCGACGCTGGCCCGGCCGGCCATCTCGGTGATCAGGATCCGCATGTCGTTGCCCACCACGGTCGGGTCGACGTGGTTGTAGAGCAGCGGATCCACCTTGATCGCGCTCGCGTGCAGCCCCGCCTTGTGGGCGAAGGCGGCGGCCCCGGCGTACGCCTGGTGGGTGTCGGGGGCGATGTTGGCGATCTCGGCGATGGCGTGGGAGACCCGCACCATCTGCTCCAGGCAGCCCTCCGGTAGGACCGGCAGCCCGAGCTTGAGCTGGAGGTTGGCGGCGACGGCGAAGATGTCGGCGTTGCCGGGACGCTCGCCGTAGCCGTTGGCGGTGCCCTGCACGTGGCGCACGCCGGCCTCGACGGCGGCGATGGTGTTGGCCACCGCGCAGGCGGTGTCGTTCTGGGCGTGCATGCCCAGGCGGGCCGGGTCGACGCCGGTGCGGGCGGTCAGGTCGGCGATGGCGGCGCTGACGCGGGAGGGCAGCATGCCGCCGTTGGTGTCGCAGAGCACCATCACCTCGGCGCCGGCGGCCAGCGCGGTCTGCACGACCTCCGCGCCGTACGCGGGGTCGTGCCGGTAGCCGTCGAAGAAGTGCTCGCCGTCGACGAAGACCCGACGCCCCTCGGCGACGAGGTGGCGCACCGTGTCCCGGATCATCGCCAGGTTCTCCTGCGCGGTGGTGCGCAGCGCCCGCTCGACGTGCCGCAGGTCGGCCTTGGCGACCAGCGCGACGGCCGGGGTCTGCGCGTCCAGCAGCGCCCGCACCTGCGGGTCGTCGGCGACGGCGACGCCGGCCTTGCGGGTGGCCCCGAACGCCACGAGCAGGGCGTGTTTCAGGTCGAGTTCGGTGCGGGCCCGGCGGAAGAACTCGGTGTCCTTGGGCACCGCGCCCGGCCAGCCGCCCTCGATGAAGCCCACGCCGAACTCGTCGAGCAGTCGGGCCACGGCGAGCTTGTCGACCACCGAGTAGGTGAGCCCCTCGCGCTGGGCACCGTCGCGCAGCGTCGTGTCGTACAGCTGGAACGTCATGGGGAGTCCTTTCGGGCGCGGGCGGGACGGGTGGGGGTGGCGGAGGGGGACCAACAAAAAGACCCCCCGCGGATGCGGGAGGTCTGCGCGCTCGGCGAGTCGGTTGCCGGGCGCGCTAGTTGCCAATAATGACGACGGTGCTGGTCACGGTCGCCACTCTGCCACCCCCACCCGGGTTTCGGGAGGAACAATCCACATGTCGGGACGGTCACGGAGGGTGGCCATACCGCAGGTCGGGTCGCCCACGGGACGGAACGCGCCGCTGGTGATCGACTTCACAAGTCATCCGGCCGCTACCGAGCCGAAACACCACTGCGGCAGTATCTGGAACCGATCAAGTTACCGGCCCCGTGCCGCTGTCAAGGAGGACCCGTGCTCACTGTCGGTGACCGCTTCCCCGAGT
Organism: Micromonospora sp. DH13; assembly: GCF_020873825.1. Classification (NCBI taxonomy): domain Bacteria; kingdom Bacillati; phylum Actinomycetota; class Actinomycetes; order Micromonosporales; family Micromonosporaceae; genus Micromonospora; species Micromonospora sp. DH13. The sequence continues at coordinate 42,268 of NZ_JAHWGR010000038.1, read as the reverse complement.
ACGAACTGACCGCCTGCGTCTCGCTGGACGCCGACCGGGCGTTCGAGTCGATCAACCACAAGTCGTACGAGGGCAAGTGGCGGGTGGTCTTCTTCTGGCCGAAGGACTTCACGTTCATCTGCCCGACGGAGATCGCCGAGTTCGGTCGGCTCAACGGCGAGTTCGCCGACCGGGACGCCCAGGTGCTCGGCGTGTCGGTGGACAACGAGTTCGTCCACTACGCCTGGCGCAAGGACCACCCCGACCTGCGTGAGCTGCCGTTCCCGATGCTCAGCGACATCAAGCGCGAGCTGACCGACGCCTGCGGCGTGCTCGGCGCCGACGGCGTGGCCCAGCGGGCCACCTTCATCGTCGACCCGGACAACGAGATCCAGTTCGCCATGGTGACCGCCGGCTCCGTCGGCCGCAACGTCTCCGAGGTGCTGCGCGTGCTCGACGCCCTGCAGACCGACGAGCTGTGCCCGTGCAACTGGAACAAGGGCGGCGACACCCTCGACGCCACCAGGCTGCTCGCCGGCGCCGGGGCCTGACGATGGGCCTCGACGCGATCAAGGCGGCCCTGCCCGAGTACGCCAAGGACATCAAGCTCAACCTGGGCTCCACCGTCGGCGCCACCACCCTCAAGCCGGAGCAGGCGTGGGGCACGGCGCTGGCCTGTGCCGTCGCCGCCCGCAACCCGGTCGTGCTGCGGGAGATCGCCGCCGAGGCGGCCACCCACCTCACCCCCGAGGCGGTCGAGGCGGCGAAGGGCGCCGCGACGATCATGGCGATGAACAACGTCTACTACCGGGCCAAGCACCTCATCGGCGACGAGAACTACGCGTCGATGCCGGCCCGGCTGCGGATGCAGATCATCGCGCGGCCGGGCGTGGAGAAGGGCGACTTCGAGCTGTGGTGCCTCGCCGTCTCGGCGATCACCGGCTGCGGCGTCTGCCTGGAGTCGCACGAGAAGACCCTGCGCGCCGCCGGGTTCACCCGGGAGCAGGTGCACGAGGGGCTGCGCATCGCCGCCGTCGTGCACGCCGCCGCCGTGGCCCTCGACGCGCAGGCCGCGCTCGCCTGAGCCGTACGCCCGGACACCCGCCGGCGCCGCACCCCCGCGGCCCGGCGGGTGTCCGCGTGCAGGCGGCCCGGCGAGGGGCCGGCGTGTAGGCGGCCCGGGGCCCGGGTAGGTGGTCGTTCGGAGACGATCCCTCCGAGACGACCCCTCCGAGACGACCACGACGGTCGGGGCAGGAGCACCCATGGACAGGCTCGACCCGCACGCCGCCACCGGCACGCCCGACCCGATGCGGCACGGCGACCAGGGCGCGATCGCCGGCGGCGCCCCCGCCGGGGCGTTCGACCCGTGGAGCTACCGCGACCGGCCCTCGGTCGCCGACGCCGACCTCGTCGGCTACCACGTCGAGGCCACCGACGGCGGCGTCGGCAAGATCGACAGCGCGAGCCACGAGGTCGGCGGCAGCTACCTGGTGGTCGACACCGGCCCCTGGATCTTCGGCAGGAAGGTCATGCTGCCCGCCGGCACGGTCAACCACGTCGACCACGACGCCCGCACCGTGTACGTCGACCGGGAGCGCGACCAGATCAAGGCCGCCCCCGAGTACGACGAGGACAGCCACAGCGACCCGGCGTTCCGCGACCGGCTCGGCGGCTACTACGACGAGAGCTACGGCAACCTGCCCCCGGGCACCGCGCGCTGAGCCCCCGTCCGCCGCAGCGGCCGGCGCTCACGGTGACGGCCGCCGTTCGCCGTAACGGCCGGTGGGGTTCCGGCCCACCGACCGTTACGGTGTCAGCGTGGACGCGACCGAGGACAAGCGCAGGATCCCCTTCACCGCCCTGTTCAACTTCCGCGACGTCGGCGGCTACCCGACCGGCGACGGGCGTGCGGTCCGCTGGGGGCGGCTCTACCGCTCCGACTCCCCGCACCGCATCGACGGCCCCGACCGGGAGGCGTTCGCCGCCCTCGGCGTGCGCACCGTGATCGACCTGCGCCGCCCGACCGAGGTGGCCCGGGACGGCAGGGTCCCGGAGCTGCCCGGGCTCGCCTACCGGCACATCCATCCCGAGCACGTCGACTGGGCGGAGGCGCAGTACGAGCCCGGTTCGAGCCTCGCCCGCTTCCTCGCCGACCGGTACGCCGCCCTCGCCGGCACCGGCGCGGCCGGGCTCGCCGAGGCGGTCGGGCTGATCGCCGACAGCGCCGCCGAGCCGGTCGTCGTGCACTGCGTGGCCGGCAAGGACCGCACCGGGATCGTCTGCGCGCTGACCCTGTCGGCGCTGGGTGTGAGCGACGCCGACATCGCGGCCGACTACGCGCTGAGCACCGAGGCGTCGCAGCGGTTCAGCGCCTGGGTGGCCGCCACCATGCCGGACGCCCGGGAACTGCCGGCGCCCTACCTGGCCTCGCCCGCCGAGGCGATGACGTTGTTCCTGGCGGAGTTGCGGGAGGGGCACGGCTCGGCGGAGGGCTACCTGCGGCACGCCGGCGTCACCGACGCCCAGCTCGCCGCGCTCCGCGACCACCTGCTGGAGTGAGCGCGCCCCGCCAGCTCACCAGCCCGGCCTACCCGGCCCGCCAGCTCACTCGCCCGCCTCGCCCGCCCCGTCGGGCTGCCCGGCGGAGTTAAGAAGGGGCCCCTCCTCTACAGAATGCGTTAAGAAGGGGCCCTTCCTTGCACCTACAGGCGGGTCACCCAGCCGTGCGGGTCGGCGGCCCGGCCGCGCTGGATGTCGACCAGCCGCTGCTGCAACGCCGTGGTCACCGGGCCCTGCCCGCCGTCGGCGACGGCGAACTCGCCGTCGGGGTACTTGACCCGGCCGATTGGCGTGATCACCGCCGCCGTGCCGCAGGCGAACGCCTCGCGCAGCCGGCCACTGGCCGCGTCGGCCTCCCAGTCGGCGAAGCTGACCGGCCGCTCCTCGACCCGGTGGCCGGCCTCGGCGGCCAGGGTGAGCAGGGCGTCCCGGGTGATGCCGGGCAGGATGGTGCCGGTCAGCGGCGGGGTGACGAGGGTGTCGTCGTCGTAGACGAAGAAGACGTTCATCCCGCCCAGCTCGTCGACGTAGCGGCGCTCCACCGCGTCGAGGAAGACGACCTGGTCGCAGCCGGCCTCGATCGCCTCGGCCTGGGCGGCGAGCGAGGCGGCGTAGTTGCCGCCGCACTTGGCCGCGCCGGTGCCGCCGGGGGCGGCGCGGGTGTAGTCCGGCGAGACCCAGACCGTGACCGGCTTGACCCCGCCCGAGAAGTACGACCCGGCCGGGGAGGCGATCACCACGTAGAGGTATTCGTTGGACGGCCGGACGCCGAGGAAGACCTCGCTGGCGATCATGAACGGGCGCAGGTAGAGGCTGGCCCCGTCGCCCTCCGGGATCCAGTCCCGGTCGATGTCGACGAGCCGGCGCAGCGAGTCGACGAACAGCTCCGGGGGCAGCTCCGGCATCGCCATCCGGCGGGCCGAGTCGACGAACCGGGCGGCGTTGGCCTCCGGCCGGAACATGGTGATCGACCCGTCGGCGAGCCGGTAGGCCTTCAGCCCCTCGAAGATCTCCTGCGCGTAGTGCAGCACGGCGGAGGCCGGGTCCATCGGGATCGGCCCGCGCGCCTCGACCCGGGCGTCGTACCAGCCCTTGCCCTCGGCGTACCGGATCGTGACCATGTGGTCGGTGAAGACCCGGCCGAACCCCGGGGCCGCGAGCAGGGCCGCCCGTTCGACGGCGGATACCGGCGTGGGATTCGGACGGATCTCGAAGTCGAGCATGTCACCACCGCTCATCGCGCGTGCCTCCCTGGGGAACGACGGCGCGCGGGACCGCACGCCGGAGGAAAGTGCTGCCAGAAACCTACCCCGAACGCTCGTTCAGCGGGTAGCGCCAACCGACGGGCGGTGGCTTCTGACAGGGGTGCCGGCGGTGCCGGCCGCCGGGTGCGCGACGGCTACCCGGTCGTTCAGGCCACCGCGTAGCCGGCGAGCCGGTCGCCTACCTCGGCGGTGCGCAACGGTACGCCCGCGCCCCGGTTGGCCAGCTCCGTGCCGACGGCGGCGGTGACCCGGGCGGCGGCCTCGGCGTGCCCGAGCTGGTCGAGCAGCAGGGCGGCGGAGAGCACGGCGGCGACCGGGTCGGCGACGCCCTGGCCGGCGATGTCCGGCGCGGAGCCGTGCACCGGCTCGAACATCGACGGGTACGCCCCGGACGGGTTGATGCAGCCGCTGGCGGCCAGCCCGATGCCGCCGGTGACGGCGGCGGCGATGTCGGTGAGGATGTCGCCGAAGAGGTTGTCGGTGACCACCACGTCGTAGCGCTGGGGCTGGGTGACCAGGAACATCGCGGCGGCGTCGACGTGCTGGTATTCCGTGGCGACGTCGGGGTGCTCGGCGGCCACGGCCTCGAAGGCGCGGGCCCACAGCGACCCGGCGTGGGTCAGCACGTTGGTCTTGTGCACCAGGGTCACCTTGCGCCGCTCGCGGCGCGACGCCCGGGCGAACGCGTCGCGGATGACCCGCTCCACGCCGTGCCGGGTGTTCAGGCTCTCCTCGGTGGCCACCTCGGCCGGGGTGTCCCGGTGCAGGGAGCCGCCCGCCCCGGCGTAGAGCCCCTCGGTGCCCTCGCGGACCACGACCAGGTCGACCTCGCCGGGCTTGACGTTGGCCAGCGGGCCGGCCACGCCGGGCCACAGCCGCGAGGGGCGCAGGTTGACGTACTGGTCGAAGGCGAAGCGGAGCTTGAGCAGCAGGCCCCGCTCCAGCACGCCCGGCGGGACGGTCGGGTCGCCGACGGCCCCGAGCAGGATCGCGTCGTGCCCGGCCAGCTCGGTCAGCACCGATTCCGGCAGCACCTCGCCGGTGCGGTGGTAGCGGGCCGCGCCGAGGTCGTAGGCGGTGGTCTCCACCCCGGGGAGCACGGCGTCGACGACCTTGAGGGCCTGCGCGACCACCTCGGGTCCGATTCCGTCACCGGCCACCACCGCGATGCGTGCCACGTCCTCAGCTCCCTCGCCTCGTCGTCTTCGCCCAACGGTACGGCCCCGTCCCGCCTCCCGGTACGAGCCTTCCACAATTCGGGAAAGCGGGATGCACAGCAGGCTCCCAGGTGGGATTCATGGTGCGGTCAACTTCCCTGCATAGAGTCGGTGGCGAACGGGTCACGGGGGCCCGGACGGGTGGTCGCCGCGGTGCTGCGGCGCCGTCAGCGAAGGAGCGGCAGCGATGCGCATCGACGAGCAACCCCGGCAGCGCTGGGTCGACCAGCAGCCGCGCACCCGCTGGGTCGACCAGTCCGCCTTCGCCAGCCGCCGCCCCGACCTGCGGCTGGGCACCCGCAGCCACCGCCTCGACGCCGCCGGCGGCGCCGCCGTCGACCGGATCGCCGTGCAGCACACCGTCCGGACCGGCACCGCCGAATACTCGCTGCTGCTCAACGCCCCGAGCTGGCTGGGCCGGCGCGGGGTCGGCGCGGCGCTGGCCGACGCCGTCGCCGAACTGCGCGCCGTCGACCTCACCTACGGCCCGACCCGCCCCGACAGCCTGGTCTCCCGGCTGCGCCGGGGAGAGATCAGCCCCGAGTCGTACGCGCCGCTGGCCGACCTGGTCGACCGGTGCGCCGCGATGCGGGCGGCCACCGACGGCTGGTTCGACGCGTGGGCGGTGCCCGGCGGCTTCGACCCGGGCGGCCTGCTCGGCGGCTGGGCGGTGGAGCGGGCCGCGGCCCGGCTGCGCGCCGCCGGCATCCACGACTACGCCGTGCTCACCGGCGCCGACCTCGTCGTGCGCGGCCACGCCCCGCACGGCGGCCCGTGGCGGGTGGCGGTGCACCACCCGACCGACCCCCGGCGCGCCCCGCTGGCGCTGGAGATGACGGCCGGTGCGGTGGGGACCTCCGGGGTGACCGGCCGGCGGGGCCACGTGGTCGACCCGCACACCGGGGAGCCGGCCGACCAGCTCGACGCGGCCACGGTGATCGGCCCGGACCTGGCGGTGGCCGACGCCTACGCCACCGCGCTCTACGCCGCCGGCCCCGCGGGGCTGGCCTGGTTCCGCAACGGATCGGACTACCGGGCGCTGTTCGCCCACCGCCGACGCTGAGCGCACGCCATCCGCACCGGCCGGCCTTCGCATCCCGGCCGCCGGGTGGTCGGCGATCGGCCCCCACGGTCTCGGCAACGACCGTGGGGGCCGATCAGCGACGAGTGCGCGTGGCTCGCGCAATCGAGGGGTGCGGGACCGGCCGGGCCCGAGGTCAGACCACGCCACCCGAAGACGGGCCGACGACCGAACTCAGCCAGTGACCGCACGAGTACGCTAGCGAATCGACGCAACTCGACGCAAGAGTCTCCACAGCGGACCGTCTCCGGGGGACGGTCGGAAGATTCGCGGTTGACCTGCGGTGGGGTCGCGGTGACTTCCCGGCCACAAGATGGCACGCTGTCCGCCGTGAGTTTCGATCTGAGCGTGTGGGCCCTCCCGGACGGGGCCACGCCCGCGGACGTGCGGGCAGCGGTGCAACGGTGCCGGCAGGGGCAGCACGGCGAACGTTACCCGGACCCGCGGGTCGTCGCCTTCTACCGGGCGATCACGGCCAGGTATCCCGACCGGCCAGCCGGCCCGGGTACCCCGTGGGAGGTCGCGCCGCTGCACGCGGCGAACGACCACATCGAGATGAACCTCAACCCCGCCTGCGAGGACCAGGTGCTGCTCGACATCGAGCGGCTGGCCGGCGAGTACGACCTGATGCTCTTCGACTACCAGGACGGTTCGGTCTATCCGCCGCCCGCGCGCACCCGGCGCTGAACCGGCCCGTCCGCTGAACCGACCCGACACGATCTGATCCGACGCGGTACGACACGACGCGGGGCCCGGCCGATTCGGCCGGGCCCCGCGGTCGTCCCAGGTGGACCGTGCGCGACGGTCCACGATGGACGGATGCTACTCGTCGCGCAGGTCGGCGGCGCTGGCCGAGGTCGCGCCGATCGAGTCGGCCGCCGAGGTGAGCAGGTCGGCGCCGAGGGCCTGGTCGACCGTGAGGGTCATCAGGGTCTCGCCGCCGGCCTCCCGGCGGGCCACCTGCATCGCGGCGATGTTGATGCCGGCCTCGCCGAGCAGCGTGCCGACGGTGCCGACCACGCCCGGACGGTCCACGTAGCGCAGGAAGAGCAGGATGCCCTCCGCGCCGATCTCCACGTCGAAGCCGTCCACCTCGGTCAGCTTCAGCACGTCGCGGGCGCCCGCCGCGGCGACCGTGCCGGAGACGCTGACGGTGCGGCCGTCGGGCAGCGCGCCGCGGACCGTCACCAGGGTCGGGTGGTCGGTCGTCTCGGCCTGGCTGGCCAGGTTGACCTCGACGCCCCGCTCGGCGGCCAGGTGCGGCGCGTTGACGTAGGTGACCTGCTCCTCGACCACCGAGCTGAACAGCCCCTTGGTCGCGGCGAGCTTGAGCACCGACACGTCGTGGGCGACGGCCGCGCCGCGCACCTCGACGGTGACGCTGGCGGCCACCCCGCCGGCCACGGCGGTGAACGCGCGGCCCAGCTTCTCGGCCAACGGCAGCAGCGGGCGGATGTCCTCGGCGACGACGCCGCCGGCCTGGACGTTGACCGCGTCCGGCACGAACTCGCCCTGCAGGGCCAGCTTCACGCTCTTGGCCACGGCGAGGCCGGCCTTGTCCTGCGCCTCGGCGGTGGACGCGCCCAGGTGCGGGGTGGCCACCACGTTGTCGAAGGCGAACAGCGGCGAGGAGGTGCACGGCTCCTTGGCGTACACGTCGACGCCCGCGCCGCCGACGCGGCCCTCGGCGATCGCGTCGGCCAGGGCCTGCTCGTCGACCAGCCCGCCCCGGGCGGCGTTGACGATCCGCACGCCCGGCTTGACGATCGCCAGCTCCTTCTCGCCGATCAGGCCCACGGTCTCCGGGGTCTTCGGCAGGTGGATCGAGATGAAGTCGCTCTCCCGCAGCAGCTCCTCCAGCCCGACCAGGCGCACGCCGAGCTGGGCGGCGCGGGCCGGCTGGATGTAGGGGTCGTACGCGATCAGCCGGGTGCCGAAGGCGGCCATCCGGGACGCGAAGAGCACCCCGATGCGGCCGAGGCCGACGACGCCGACGGTCTTGCCCTGCACCTCGACGCCGGTGTACTTGGACCGCTTCCACTCGCCGGCCTTGAGCGCGGCGCTGGCGCTGGCGGTGTTGCGGGCCACGGCGAGCAGCAGCGCGACGGCCTGCTCGGCGGCGGAGACGATGTTGGAGGTGGGGGCGTTGACGACCATGACGCCCCGCGCGGTGGCGGCCGGCACCTCGACGTTGTCCAGGCCCACACCGGCCCGGGCGACCACCTTCAGCCGCGGGGCGGCGGCGATCGCCTCGGCGTCGATCTGCGTGGCGCTGCGCACGATCACCGCGTCGGCCTCGGAGAGCGCGGAGAGCAGGGCCGGGCGGTCGGTGCCGTCGACGTGACGGACGTCGAAGTCGTGGGCGAGCACCTCGATGGCGGCGGGGGCGAGTTCTTCGGCGATCAGTACGACAGGATTCATCGGTCCTCGTAGAGGTCGTATGGCGGTCGGCCGGGGCGACGGGGCGCCGCGCTGCGCCCTGCGCTGGTTCGTGCCATGGCCGTCAGGTGCCGGCTACGCACCTACCCGCGATCGTAGGGCGCGGGCCGCCCGGCGTGCCCCGGACGCTGGGGTGAGTGCCCTCACAAACCCGACATGTCAAGGGTGTTAAGGCTGGGTGAAATGACACGGCGACCCGCCCGACGCCGGGGAGAGCGTCGGGCGGGTCGCCGCGGTGCGGGCAGTGCTCAGGCGGTCTCGGTGATCGGCCGGTCGACCCAGCTCATCATGGACCGCAGCTTCTGGCCGGTCGCCTCGATCGGGTGCGCCGCGCCCTCGGCCCGCCACTTGGCGAAGTTGGGGCGGCCGTTGTCGTCCTCGGCGATCCACTCGCGGGCGAACTCGCCCGACTGCACCTCGGACAGGATCTTGCGCATCTCCTCCTTGACCCGGGCGTCGACGACGCGCGGGCCCCGGGACAGGTCGCCGTACTCGGCGGTGTCGGAGACGCTGTAGCGCATCCGGGCGATGCCGCCCTCGTACATCAGGTCGACGATCAGCTTCAGCTCGTGCAGGCACTCGAAGTAGGCGATCTCCGGGGCGTAGCCCGCCTCGGTGAGCACCTCGAAGCCGGTCTGCACCAGCGCCGCCGCGCCGCCGCAGAGGACCGCCTGCTCGCCGAACAGGTCGGTCTCCGTCTCCTCCTTGAAGGTGGTCTTGATCGCGCCCGCCCGGGTGCCGCCGATGCCCTTGGCGTACGCCAGGGCCAGGGCGAACGCGGTGCCGCTGGCGTCCTGCTCGACGGCGACGAGGCAGGGCACGCCCTTGCCGTCGACGTACTGGCGGCGGACCAGGTGACCCGGGCCCTTCGGGGCGACCATCGCCACGTCCACGTCGGCCGGGGGCTTGATCAGGTCGTACCGGATGTTGAAGCCGTGGCCGAAGAAGAGCGCCTTGCCCGGGGCCAGGTTCGGGGCGATCGCCTCGGTGTAGAGGCCGCGCTGCGCGGTGTCCGGGGCCAGGATCATGATCACGTCGGCCTCGGCCGCGGCCTCCGCCGGGGTGAGCACCCGCAGGCCCTGCTCCTCGGCCTTGGGCCGGCTCTTCGAGCCCGCCGGCAGGCCGATCACCACGTCGACGCCGGAGTCGCGCAGCGACAGCGCGTGGGCGTGGCCCTGGCTGCCGTACCCGATCACCGCGACCTTCTTGGCCTGGATCAGGCCGAGGTCGGCATCGTCGTCGTAGTACACCTCAACGCTCATTGACTTCCCTTTCGTACGGCGGCCCGGGTATGGCCCGTCGTGGCTTGTGCGGTCGGTGGTGCGGGGAATCAGGCGGCCCGCAGGGCCGGGCCCGCGGTGATCGAGCGCGAGCCGCGCCCGATCGCCACCGTCCCGGACTGGACCATCTCCTTGATTCCGTACGGTTCGAGGTCGCGCAGCAGCGCGTCCAGCTTGTCGGGGGTGCCGGTGGCCTCGATCGTCAGCGTGTCGGGCGCGACGTCGACGACCCGGGCGCGGAACAGGTTGACCGTCTCCAGCACCTGGCTGCGTGCCGCGCGGTCGGCGCGGACCTTGACCAGCAGCAGCTCCCGGGCGACCGAGACCTGCGGGTCCAGCTCGACGATCTTGAGCACGTTGACCAGCTTGTTGAGCTGCTTGGTGACCTGCTCCAGCGGGGACGACTCGGCGTTGACCACGATGGTGATCCGCGAGACGTCCGGGTTCTCGGTCTCGCCGACGGCGAGGCTGTCGATGTTGAAGCCGCGCCGGGAGAACAGCCCGGAGACCCGGGCCAGGACGCCCGGCTTGTTCTCCACCAGCACGGAAAGCGTGTGCATCGTCATGGTTAGATGTCGTCCTCGTCGAAGGCCGGGCGGACGCCGCGGGCGAACATGATCTCGTCGTTGCTGGTGCCGGCGGCCACCATCGGCCACACCATCGCGTCCTTGCCGACCACGAAGTCGATCACGACGGGGGCGTCGTTGATCGCCATCGCGGCCTCGATGGTCTTGTCGACGTCGGCGGCGTTCTCGCAGCGCAGGCCGACGCAGCCGAGGGCCTCGCCGAGCTTGACGAAGTCGGGGATGCGGTGCTTGTGGGTGCCCAGCTCGGTGTTGGAGTAGCGCTCGTTGTAGAACAGCGTCTGCCACTGCCGGACCATGCCGAGGTTGCCGTTGTTGATCACGGCGATCTTGACCGGGATGCCCTCCAGCGCGCAGGTGGCCAGCTCCTGGTTGGTCATCTGGAAGCAGCCGTCGCCGTCGATCGCCCAGACCACCGTGTCCGGCCGCCCGACCTTGGCCCCCATCGCGGCCGGGACCGCGTAGCCCATCGTGCCGAGGCCACCGGAGTTGAGCCAGGTGCCCGGCTTCTCGTACGAGATGAACTGCGACGCCCACATCTGGTGCTGCCCGACGCCGGCCACGTAGACCGCGTCCGGGCCGGCGATCTTGCCGAGCCGCTCGATCACGTACTGCGGGGAGAGGGTGCCGTCGGCCGGCTCCTCGTAGCCCAGCGGGTAGCGCTCGCGCAGGTCGTCGAGCTGGGTCCACCAGTCGCCCAGGTCGGCCGGTCGCCCGGCGGCCCGCTCGGTGGTGACCGCCGCGATCAGCTCCTCGATCACGTGCTTGGCGTCGCCGACGATCGGCACGTCCGCGTGCCGGTTCTTGCCGATCTCGGCCGGGTCGATGTCGGCGTGCACGATCGTCGCGTCCGGGGCGAAGGAGTCCAGCTTGCCGGTCACCCGGTCGTCGAACCGGGCCCCCAGCGCCACGATCAGGTCGGCCTTCTGCAGGCCGTAGACGGCCGCCACGGTGCCGTGCATGCCGGGCATGCCCAGGTGCTGCCGGTGCGAGTCGGGGAACGCCCCGAGCGCCATCAGCGTGGTGACCACCGGGATGCCGGTCAGCTCCGCCAGCCGGCGCAGCCCCTCGGTGGCCCCGGCCTTGAGCACGCCGCCGCCGACGTACAGCACCGGCCGGCGGGCGCTGGTCATCAGCCGGGCCGCCTCGCGGATCTGCTTGCCGTGCGGGTGCAGGGTCGGCCGGTAGCCGGGCAGGTCCAGCGTCGGGGGCCAGGAGAAGGTGGTCTGCGCCTGCAGGACGTCCTTGGGGATGTCGACCAGCACCGGGCCGGGGCGGCCCGTCGAGGCCAGGTGGAACGCCTCGGCGAGCACCCGCGGGATCTCCTCGGCCGTCTGGACCAGGAAGTTGTGCTTGGTGATCGGCAGGGTGATGCCCTGGATGTCCGCCTCCTGGAAGGCGTCCGTGCCGATCGACGGCCGCGCGACCTGGCCGGTGATCGCCACCATCGGCACCGAGTCCATGTACGCGTCGGCGATCGGGGTGACCAGGTTCGTCGCGCCCGGGCCGGAGGTGGCCATGCAGACGCCGACCCGGCCGGTGGCCTGGGCGTAACCGGTGGCGGCGTGGCCGGCGCCCTGCTCGTGCCGGACCAGGATGTGCCGCACCGTGGAGTCGTAGAGCGGGTCGTACGCCGGCAGGATCGCCCCGCCCGGGATGCCGAACACGACGTCGACGCCGAGCGCCTCAAGGGACCGCACGAGGGAACCGGCCCCGGAGAGCTGGACCGGCTCGGGCTGCCGTACGGCCGGGGCGGCCGGGACGGCGGCGGCGCGGCCGGTCGCCGCGGCGTCGGTCGCGGGCTCGGCACCGGCGCGGGCCCGGCGGGCGGAGTGGGCGAGTGTCTCTGGCGTGGGTCTCGTCATTGCGGTTCAGGCCTTCGGCTGGAGTGGCTGGTGCTCTGCAAGCGTGCGACGCGGGCGGGTGCCCGCACCGATGCGATGGGTCCGATGGCAATAAAAACGGCCCTCGTGCAGACATGCACGGGGCCAGCGCACTCTCGACGACGGAGAGTGCGCTCAGGTAAGTACTCGCGGAGACCGGTTCGACGACATGCGGTCAAGCCTGCCGCATCTCACGCGATGAGTCAACTGATCCCACATTTTGGTTAACGGACGTCGGCGCGTCCTGCCCCGACGCGCCACCCGCACCCCCCGCGAGCTGCGCGGACCCGTCCCAGTCGGCCCGCGGGGCGGACCCGTCCCAGTCGGCGCGCTGCGCGGGCAGGCGCGCCGGCCGCACCGGGGCCGGCGGGGCCGCCGGTGCCGACACCGGGGCCGGGGACCGGCGGGCCCCGGGCGACGTCGCGGCCTCCAGCATCGCCTCCAGGTGCTCGGCCGGCACCCCCCAACCGAAGAGCGCGCCCTGGCCGAACCGGCAGCCGGCGGCGACCACGGCGGCCAGCTCGGTGGGATTGGTCACCCCCTCGGCGATCACCTCCAGCCCGAGCTGGTGCCCCAGGCGCATCACGATGTCCACCATCGGGGCGAAGGGCGGCCCGTCCGCGCCGGCCGGACGGACCGGCTCGTGCTCGGCCACCAGCCCGTGATCGATCTTGAGGATGTCGATCGGCAGCCGGCGGAGCTGGCCGAGTGACGAATATCCCGCGCCGAAGTCGTCGAGGGCGATCCGGACGCCGGTGCGCCGCAGCGCGGTCAGCCGCCGGATCAGCTCGTCGAGGTCGGTGGCGACGGCGTGCTCGGTGACCTCCAGCACCAGCCGCTGCGGTGGCACGTGGTGGGCGCGCAGCGCGTCGGCGACCTGGACCACGTACTCCGGGGCGTGCAGCTCCCGGGGCGAGACGTTCACCGACACCCAGACGTCGTGCCCGTCGGCCAGCCAACGGGAGAGCTGGTAGCACGCCTGGTGCAGCACCCACGCGCCGAGCTTGGCGATCATCCCGCACTCCTCGGCCAGCGGGATGAACTCGTCCGGGCGCACGTGGCCCAGCTCCGGGTGGTGCCAGCGCAGCAGCGCCTCCGCCCCCACCGGGCGCACCGACGGCAGCGACGCCACCGGCTGGAAGACCAGCCGCAGCTCGTCGCGCTCGATCGCCCCACGCAGCTCGTGCTCCAGCGTCGTGCGGCGGCGCAGCAACTTGTCGTACGCGCCGTCGTAGTGCTCGATCCGGTTCTTGCCGCGTTGCTTGGCATAGCGCAGGGCCAGGTCGGCGTGGCGCAGCAGCAGCTCCGTGTCCGGCTCGTCGGGCAGCCCGGCCACCCCGATGCTCACCGACAGGAAGACCGGCCCGCCCGGCTGGTCGTACGGGTCGCCGAGCACCCCCAGCAGCCGCTCGGCGATCCGCCCCGCCTCGACCGGGCGGCCCGGCACGAGCACCGCGAACTCGTCCCCGCCGAGCCGGGCGGCCAGGTCGTCGGGGCGCAGGTTGCCGCGCAGCCGCCGGCCGACCTCCGCCAGCACCTCGTCGCCCACGTCGTGCCCGCGCATGTCGTTGACGTTCTTGAAGCCGTCCAGGTCCAGCCCGAGCAGCACGCACGGGTCGCCGGAGCCGGTGGCCTGGTGCAGGGCGCGCAGCAGCCCCCGCCGGTTGGCCAGGCCGGTCAGCGGGTCGGTGTGCGCCAGCTCGCGGAAGTGCGCCTCCCGCTCGGCCAGCCGGCCCGCGTAGCGGCGCACGTCGTGCAGGGCCAGGTATTGCCGGGCCACCAGGGCGAAGCCCTCCAGGCTGCCGGCGACGATGCCCAGCGCGTCGAACCGGCCGCCCTGGATCAGGTGGTACATCGCGGAGGCGGCCATCGCGCCCATCGGGACGAAGGCGTACGCGCCGTCGGAGCCGATCAGGTCGACGTCGAGCTGCCCCGGCGGGTCGGCCCGGCGCACGACCAGCGCGGCGGTCAACAGCCCCGCCGCCAGCAGCGCGGCGCCGGCCAGCACCATGCCCGGCACGGCCTGGCAGAGCCCGCCGGCGATGCCGAGCCCGCCGGAGGTCACCGCCGTGATCCCGGTGCCGAGCAGGGCCAACCGGCGGCGGGGCCGGGCGGCGCGCAGGAGCACGATCAGGGTGAGCCCGGCGGTGAGCGCGACGCTGACGGTGGCCAGCAGGATCGGCGCGCAGGCCATCGGGGTGGCGGCGCCGAGCAGCCGGGTCGGCTCGGAGAAGAGCACCCAGCCCACGAACCAGAGCGCGGTGGCCATCGTCACGCTGTCGAGGATGAGGCGGGCCGTCGCCGCGCGGGTCGCCCCCGCGCCGGGCAGCCGCAGCAGGCCCGCGCCGAAGGCGAGCGCGCTCGCCGCGACCCCGGCGGAGACCAGCGTGGCCCAGCCGGTGCGCTGCCCCTGCCGGTGGGCCAGGTGTTCGCCGGTCAGCGCCACGGCCAGCCCGACCGCGAGGCCGGCCACCGCGAAGCCCCCCGCCACGGCGACCAGCCCGGCGGCCCGCCCGCACTGGCGGCCACCCCGCCGGGCGGAGGCGACCAACAGGGCGGTCGCGCCGGCGGCGACAAGGCCGCTCAGCACCACGACGGCGATCATGCCCGGGGGGAAGTGCACGCTCCCAACTGTGCCGGATGCCCGCCGCCCATGGGGGGCCGGGTGTGCATCTGTTGGGACACGGGGCCGCGCCCCGGCGGTTGCCCCTCCGGCGGTGCAAGACTGGTACCCATGCCTGAGCTGCGGTCGAGGACCTCCACCCACGGTCGGACGATGGCCGGCGCCCGGGCCCTCTGGCGGGCCACCGGGATGACCGACGACGACTTCGGCAAGCCGATCGTCGCCATCGCCAACAGTTTCACCCAGTTCGTCCCCGGCCACGTACACCTCAAGGACCTCGGCGGCCTCGTCGCCGACGCGGTCGCGGAGGCCGGCGGGGTCGGCCGCGAGTTCAACACCATCGCCGTGGACGACGGCATCGCCATGGGCCACGGCGGCATGCTCTACTCGCTGCCCAGCCGCGAGCTGATCGCCGACGCCGTCGAATACATGGTCAACGCGCACTGCGCCGACGCCCTGGTCTGCATCTCCAACTGCGACAAGATCACGCCGGGCATGCTGCTGGCCGCGCTGCGGCTCGACATCCCCACCGTCTTCGTCTCCGGCGGCCCCATGGAGGCCGGCAAGACGGTGGCCATCGAAGGGATCGTCCACTCCAAGATCGACCTGATCGACGCGATGATCGCCTCGTCCAACGAGGCGGTCACCGACGACCAGCTCGGCGAGATCGAGCGGTCCGCCTGCCCGACGTGCGGCTCCTGCTCCGGCATGTTCACCGCCAACTCGATGAACTGCCTCACCGAGGCCATCGGCCTGGCCCTGCCCGGCAACGGCTCGACGCTGGCCACCCACGCCGCCCGCCGGTCGCTGTTCGTCGAGGCCGGGCGCACCGTCGTGGAGATCGCCAAGCGGTGGTACGACGGCGACGACGCCTCCGTGCTGCCCCGGCAGATCGCCAGCCGGGCCGCGTTCGAGAACGCCGTCGCCCTCGACGTCGCCATGGGCGGGTCCACCAACACGATCCTGCACCTGCTCGCCGCCGCGAGAGAGGCCGAGCTGGACTTCTCCGTCGCCGACATCGACGCCGTCTCCCGCCGGGTGCCCTGCCTGGCCAAGGTCGCGCCGAACTCCCCGAACTACCACATGGAGGACGTGCACCGCGCCGGCGGCATCCCCGCCATCCTCGGCGAGCTGGACCGCGCCGGGCTGCTGCACCGCGACGTGCACGCCGTGCACTCCCCCACCCTCGCCCAGTGGCTCGCCGACTGGGACGTGCGCGGCGGCTCCGCCACCCCGGAGGCGATCGAGCTGTTCCACGCCGCCCCCGGCGGGGTGCGCACCACCGAGCCGTTCTCCACCACCAACCGCTGGTCGACGCTGGACACCGACGCGGCCAGCGGCTGCGTGCGGGACCGCGAGCACGCGTACAGCGCCGACGGCGGGCTGGCCATCCTGCACGGCAACCTCGCCCCGGACGGGTGCGTGGTGAAGACCGCCGGCGTGCCCGAGGAGTGCCTGACCTTCCGCGGCCCGGCCAAGGTCTACGAGTCGCAGGACGACGCCGTCACGGCGATCCTGGCCAAGGAGATCGTCGCCGGCGACGTGGTGGTGATCCGCTACGAGGGCCCGAAGGGCGGCCCCGGCATGCAGGAGATGCTCTACCCGACCTCGTTCCTCAAGGGGCGGGGGCTGGGCCGCTCCTGCGCGCTGCTCACCGACGGCCGGTTCTCCGGCGGCACCTCCGGGCTGTCCATCGGGCACGTCTCCCCCGAGGCGGCCTCCGGCGGCCTCATCGCCCTGGTCGAGCCCGGCGACGAGATCGTCATCGACATCCCGGGCCGGTCCATCGAGCTGAACGTGCCCGACGACGTGCTGGAGGCGCGGCGCATCGCGCAGGAGAAGCGCCCCAAGCCGTACACGCCGGCCGACCGGCAGCGCCCGGTGTCGGCGGCGCTGCGCGCGTACGCGTCGATGGCCACGTCGGCCAGCGACGGCGCCTACCGCCGCGTGCCTGAGTAGAAGGAAGGGCCCCTTGTTAACGCCTGGCGTATAGAAGGGGCCCCTTCTCACCACCCGGCGTTCCCCGCCCGGGCAGGCCCGGGTGCCTGCAGCACGTCGGCCGTGGCCGATCGTGGACAGTTCCCGCACGCGGCGAACGGCAACTGTCCACGATCCACACTTGTGGAAGCGACCGTCCGGCCGCTGGCCGGCCTCGACGACGACGGTCGCGGCGGCATTGCCGCTCATCACGGCGTTGCGCATGCTCGGGCTCCGCGCCCAACTCGATTCGCCGAGCGCCCTGGAGCGCGCCCGACGGATCGTGACGGCAGGGGCTGATTCAGGACTCTGCTCGTGCGGCGGAGGGTTCGCCGCGCGCCTGGGTGACAGGTGGCGAGGTCGTTGGCGGTGGCCACGCTCGCGGCGGTGACCACGGTGGCGGCGACCGGCGTGGGCCTGGCGTGGCAGTGCAGTTCGTCGGCCACCCGAGGGCTGATCAACATCATGTCGGGGAAATGGGGGTGTCCTGGGCGCGGGATACCGCCACCTCCCCGACATGACGCGCCGCTCAGGCGGCGCGGCGCTCAGGCGGTGGGCGCGCCCCGGAGCAGGCCGCGCGCGTACGCGATGGCCGCCGGGGTGTCCGGGAAGACCAGCCCGTCGCGGCGCAGCTCGTCGGCCACCCCCAGCGCGTCGAGCACCTGGTCGTGTCCCGGCGTCATGCCGGAGAGCAGCACCACGATGCCCCGGCCGCGCAGCCGCCGGATGGCGTCGCCCAGCACGTGTGCCCCGGTGGCGTCCAGCGCCGACACCCGGGACATCCGCAGGATGACCACCCGCACGTCGGCGACGTCGGAGAGCTGGAGCAGGAAGGTGTGCGCGGCGGCGAAGAAGAGCGGCCCGTCCAGCCGGTACGCCACGATGTGCTCGTCGAGCAGCGCGTGTTCCTCGGCGCTGTGCTCGCCCCGGTCGAGGGGCACCTGTTCCAGCCTGGCGCTGCGGGCCACCGCGCGCAGGGCGATGACGATCGCGACGGCGATGCCGACGGCCACGGCGGTCACCAGGTCCCAGATCACGGTGACGGCGAAGGTGAGCACGAGCACCAGCGCGTCGCCCCGGGTGGCGCGCGCCAGCGCCAGGAGCGAGGCGGCCTCGACCATCCGTACGGTGGTGGCGAGCAGCACCCCGGCGAGCGCCGCGAGGGGGATGCGGCCGACGAGCGGCGCGGCGGCGAGCACGATCGCGGCGAGCGCGACGGCGTGGGTCAGCGCGGCCAGCTTCGACGACGCACCGGCGCGCACGTTCACGGCGGTGCGGGCGATGGCGGCGGTGGCGGGGATGCCGCCGAACAGCGGGGAGGCGAGGTTGGCCAGCCCCTGCCCGAACAGCTCCTTGTCGGGGTCGTGCCGTTCGCCGACGGTCATCCCGTCGGCGACGGTGGCCGACAGCAGGCTCTCCAGCGCGGCGAGGGCGGCGACGGCGAGCGCGGAGGGCAGCAGCACGCCGACCGCACCGGGGTCGAGGAAGCCCAGCGACGGCGCGGGCAGCCCCTGCGGCAGGGCGCCGATGCGGACCAGGTCGACCGGCACGGCCTCCGCGAGGATCGTCGCGGCGGCGACCCCGAGGAGGGAGAACGGCACGCCGGGCCGCCAGCGGCCGCCGAGCAGCATCAGCGCCGCGACGCCGAGGGCCACCGCGAGGGCCGCCGGCCGGGGGTGTACGACGAACCGGGCGACCGCGTCGGCGGCCACCGCCCACACCCGGTCGCCGTGCGCGTCGGTGACGCCCAGCGCGGCGGGCACCTGTTGCAGGGCGATGACCACGGCGATGCCGGCGGTGAAGCCCTCGATGACGGGGGTGGGCAGGTAGCGGACGTACCGGCCGAGGCGGGCCAGCGCGAGGGCGATCAGCACGAGGCCGGCCATCGCGCCGACCATCAGCACCCCGGCCGGGCCGAACTGCTGCACCACGGGCACCAGCACCACGGTCATCGCGCCGGTAGGGCCGGAGACCTGGAGGTTGGAGCCGCCGAAGACGGCGGCCACGGCACCGGCGACGACGGCGGTGACCAGCCCCGCCTGCGCGCCGAGCCCGGAGGTGACGCCGAAGGCGAGGGCCAGCGGCAGGGCGACGATCGCGACGGTGAGGCCGGCGAGCAGGTCGCGGCGGGGCGAGCGGCGTACGGCGTGCCAGTCGGCGCGGCCGGGCAGCAGGCCGAGGACGCGGTCGCGGACGGCGGCGGTCGCGGCAGTGGCGGCTGTCGCGGCTGTGGCGGCGCTCACCGGCCCGCACCGGGCCGCGAGCCGGTCTCCCCGCTGGCGGCCGGAGCCGGGCCGGCAGCCGGCACGGAGTCGGCGCGCAGCTCGTCGAGGAGGGCGTCGCGGTCGGTGAGGACCGCGCCGAGGATGCGCCGCCCGGCGGCCAGCAGGTCGGCCACGTCGGGGGTGCTGAGGGAGTACATGACCAGGGGGCCGTCGCGGTGGGAGGCGACCATGCCGGCGCGGCGCAGCACGGCGAGCTGCTGGGAGAGGTTGGACGCCTCGACGTCGATGACGGCGAGCAGGTCGCGGACGGGCTTCGGCCCGTCCTGGAGCAGTTCGAGCACGCGGATGCGCACGGGGTGCCCGAGGGTGCGGAACAGCTCGGCCTTGGCCTGGTACAGCGGCACGGACACCTGGGGACTCCCGGCTCGACGACCCATACATGAAGACTTTACCACTTGCAGAAGTCTTCAAGTCGTGAGCCGGGACACCCCGCGCCCCGGTCAGGCCGCCGGGACGAACCGGGCCGCGTCGGCCACCACGTACCCGTCGGTGCCCTCCGTGCGGATCAGCACGCTGCCCGCCGAGCCCGCCGCGAACTCGTACGCCCCGAGCGACACCCACTGCCCGCCCGAGCCGCGCTGGTCCACCGTGCGGGTGGTCACGCCCCCGGCGTGCGCCACGTCCACCGGGACGTTGCTCGCCCGGTTCGGATCGGCCGTCCAGCGCAGGTGGACCGTCCACGTGCCGGCGGCCGGCAGCGCCGGGGTGAACCGCAGCCGGTTGACGCCCTTGCCGGTGTTGCCGTCGTGCTCGTAGTCGGTGCCGTAGTAGCCGCCGACCTGGGTGCTGCCCACCCAGACCCCGGCCCGGGTCACCCCGGCCGAACGGTTGTCGACCACGATCTCGCCCTCGGTGGCGGACGGCCAGGTGAGGATCTGCCCGTCGGCGCGCAGCCGGGCCTGGAGGGCGCCGACGTCGACCCGCTGCGCCGGCACGCCCGCGTCCAGGGCCAGCTTCGCCGCCGTCGCGGCGGACTGGGCGAGGATCATGAACACCGGCTCCATCCGGATCGAGCCGTACGCGATGTGGCTGGCCGCCAGGCAGACCGGGACGAACAGGTTGGCGCACTGCCCCTGCGCGGGCACGATCGACCGGTAGCTGACCGGGTACGGCCCCGGCACCCCCACCTGCACGTCGCCCTCGTTCTTCACCACCCCGTTCACCACCACCCGCTGGCAGTTGTGCGAGTCCATCGTGTAGCTGGCCAGGCCGACCGAGTCGGCGACCCGCACCGCGCCCCGGCAGTCCCGCTCCGTCATCACGTAGTCGGCGAGCATCCGCCGCGCCTCGCGGACGTACAACTGGGGTGGCCAGCCGCCGGTGGCGGTGAACTCGTCGGCGGCCAGGCCCCAGGCGGCGGTGTCGGCCCGGACCGACGCCGGCAGCCGGGGGTCGTTGGCCAGGAACCACAGCAGACCCTGCTGGTACGCCCGGTGCTCGGCCACCATCGTCTGCCGCTGCGCCCAGGTGGCCGTCGGATACCCGTGGCTGGCCCCGATGAAGTCGGTGGAGAACGCCCCGGTGTTGTTGGAGTCGGTCTTGCCGCCGCCGACGCTCTGGGTGGTGAAGAACGGGCCGGTGTAGCCGGCCTGCACGTAGCGCAGCAGCAGCTCGTAGTCGGCCGGGTCGTAGCCGGCCGGCTTCGGGAACGGGATCCGGTCGGCGGCCCGGGTGAGGCACATCCGGAAGTTGTACGCCTGGATCCGGTCGTCGCCGGTGCCGTTGGGCGCGACGGGGGCGGCGGAGATGCCGGGGAGCAGGCCGCTCGCGGCGTTGCCCGGCACCACGTACGGGTCGACGGGCAGGGTGAACTGGTGCGCCCCGCGCAGCTGCACCCCGTTGATCGTCTCGCCGTACACCGAGTTGGCCTCCCGGCCGACCGTGTACGACACCCCGGCCGCCGCCATGAGGTCGCCCTCGTAGGTGGCGTCGACGAACATCCCGCCCGCGAAGAGCCGCCCGTCGTCGGTGGCCAGGCCGGTGAGCCGGTCGCCGGCGCGGGTCACGGAGGCGAGCCGGGCGTCGAGGTAGACCGGGATCGCGTGCTCGGCGAGCAGGTCGGCGAAGACGGCGGCGGCGACGTGCGGCTCGAAGACCAGCCGCATCGGCGAGGTGGGGGTGACGGCCGTGCCGGCGTACTTCGCGTGGACCCGGCGGTAGAACTCCCCGGCGAGGCCGCCGATGGCGGCGCTGGTGCCGCTGTCGGTGTAGCCGAGGCCGCCGGTGGTCAGCCCGCCGACGTGGCCGCCCGGCTCCACGATCAGCGCGGTGCGCCCCAGCCGGCGCATCTGCACGGCGGCCATGATCCCCGCCGAGGTCGCGCCGTAGACGACCAGGTCGGCGGTGACCGTGGCGGCGGCGAGGGCGGGCAGGCCGGGGCCGGCGGCGGCCTGGACTGGCAGGCCGAGACCGGTGGCGGGGGCGGCGACGAGGAGGGTGACGCCGCCGAGGCGCAGCAGGTGGCGACGGTCGAACGAGAGCGGCATCGCGCAGGCCCTTCGGGGAAAGGGAAAGGCGCGCGCCGCCGCACCTCGGGAACGCATCGACTCTCGTGCATGCACTCGGCCGCTGTCAAGCGCCTGCGGGGTGTTTGGAGGGGCCCCTTCCTATACAGAAAGCGTTAACAAGGGGCCCCTCCTTTCAATTCACCGTGCGCAGGACGGGGCGGGTGGTGAGGGCGGCCGCGGGCAGCGGGCGCGGGGCCCGCACCGTGAACGTCGCCGACTCCCCCGGCAGCAGCGTCACCAGGGCCTCGTCGACCTCGGCGGCCGGGTCGAGGCGGTCCGGGAACAGGGTCAGGTCGCGCAGGAACGTGCGGGCGGTGACGCGTACCCGCTGCCCGCCGTCGACCTCCTCGACCGTGGCGTCGTATTCCGCCACGGGCCAGTCGGCGTCGCGGTCCTCGGCGAAGAACCAGAACGCCCGCCCGGCGTCGCCGTCGGCCTCGGCGACCAGCAGCTCCCGCCGGGCCTGCTCCGGCCGGGCCAGGTCCGCCGGCAGCGCCAGCTCCACCGTCGCGTACGCGGGCACGTCGAGGTCGTACGCCGACTTCGCCCTCGGCTCGCCGTCCGCCGTGACCCGGGTGACGGTGGCGGGGGCCCGCCACGGCTGCCCGGTCTCGTTGACGGCCACCAGCGCCAGCCCGCCGTCGCGGGGCTGGACGGTGAGCAGCCGGTCGGCGTACGCGCGGCGCAGCGCGTGCCACAGGGGTTTGCGCCGGCCGTCGCCGTCGACGGCCGCCCAGGAGGTGACGGGCCAGCAGTCGTTGAGCTGCCACACGATGGTGCCCATGCACACCGGCCGGTGCGAGCGGAAGTGCTCCACCCCGAGCTGGATGGCGCGGGCCTGGTTGAGCTGCGTGAAGTAGTGCCACTCGGCGAAGTCGGCCGGCGGGGGCAGGTGCGCATCCAGGCCCCGCTGGAGCTTCGCGTCGCCGTCGATGGCCTTCTGGTGGTGGGCCATCCCGGGCGAGTCGGGGGCGAGCGGGTCGTCGGAGATGGCCCGGCGCAGCGTCGCGTACGCCGGGGGCGCCTGGTAGCCGAACTCGGCGACGAACCGGGGCACGTACTCGCGGTACTTCGTGTAGTCGTCGGTGTTCCACACGTCCCAGATGTGCATGCTGCCGCGCGCCGGGTCGTTGGGGTGGACGTCCTCGCTGCCCGACCAGGGGCTGCCCGGCCAGTACGGGCGGGTCGGGTCCAGCTCGGCGACGATCGCCGGCAGCAGCTCCAGGTAGTAGCCCCGGCCCCAGGTGCGCCCGGCGAGGCGCTCCTGCCAGCCCCAGTCGTGCCAGGCCCAGATGTTCTCGTTGTTGCCCGTCCACAGCACCAGCGACGGGTGGGCGGCCAGCCGGGTGACCTGTTCGCGCGCCTCGGCCTCCACCTCGGAGCGGAACGGCTCCTCCTCCGGGTACGCGGCGCAGGCGAACAGGAAGTCCTGCTGCACCAGCAGCCCGAGGGAGTCGGCCAGCTCGTAGAAGTCCTCCGACTCGTACCGGCCGCCGCCCCAGACGCGCAGCAGGTTGATGTTCGCCTCGACGGCCTGGTCGAAGCGGTGCGCCAGCCGCGCCCGGGTGACCCGGTCGGGGAACGCGTCGTCGGGGATCCAGTTGACCCCCCGGGCGAACACCGGCACGTCGTTGACGACCAGGGTGAACGCGGAGCCGTGCGCGTCGGGCGCGGTGTCCAGGCGCACGGTGCGGAAGCCGATCCGGCGGGACCAGGCGTCCAGCTCCCGGCCGTCGGCGGCGTGCAGGGTCACGTCGAGGGGGTGCAGCGGCTGGTCCCCGTACCCCCGGGGCCACCACAGCGCGGGGTCGCGGACCTCGACGGTCAGCGCGGCCGTGCGCTCCCCGGCCGCGACGACGGCCTCGGCGGCGGACCCGGCCACCGTCGCGCGGACGGTGACCGGCTCGTCGTCGGCGGCCTGCCCGGCGGTGGCGGCGCGCTCGACCTCGACGACCACCTCGACCCGGCCGACGCCGTCGGCGACGGTGACCAGCGGCCGGACCGTCGCGAGCCGGGCCGTGGACCAGGCGTGCAGGCCGATGTCCTGCCAGATGCCGGCGGTGACGACCGTCGGCCCCCAGTCCCAACCGAAGTTGCAGGCCGTCTTGCGGATGAAGTTGAAGGGCTCGGGGTACGCGTTGGGCCGGTCGCCGAGCCGGTCCCGGTGCGCCTCGGCGTAGCGGTACGGCGAGTCGAACCGGACGGTCAGCGTGTTGGCCCCCGGCCGCAGCGCGTCCGCCACGGCGAACCGGTAGCCCCGGTGCATGTTCTCGGCGCGGCCGACCTCGACGCCGTTGACGGCGAGCGTGGCGACCGTGTCGAGGCCGGCGCAGACCAGGTCGACCCGGTCGGCGTCGCCGGCCGGCGCGTCGAACGTGGTCTCGTAGACCCAGTCGGTGCGCCCGATCCACGCCAGCGCCGTCTCGTTGTCGTCGAGGTACGGGTCGGGGATCAGGCCGGCGGCGAGCAGGTCGGTGTGCACGCAGCCGGGCACGGTCGCCGGGACCGACCGGCCGGCCACCTGCGGCGGCACCTGGCCGCCGGCGACGGCCCGCAGCAGCCAACCCTCGTGCAACGATTGCCGGATCACGACTTCACCGCGCCTTCCATGATTCCGCGGACGATCTGACGCCCGCCGACGAACAGCATGACCACCAGGGGGATCGTGGCGACGAACGCGCCGGCCAGCACCCGCCGGTAGATCACGTAGTTGCCGCTGGCCAGGTCGGAGATGGCCACCATCGAGGTGGGAAAGTCGGTGCCGCTGAGCGTGATCAGCGGCCACTGGAAGTCGTTCCAGGTGGCCACGAACGTGAGCAGGCCGAGCACCGCGAGGGCGGGCCGGATCGCCGGCAGCACCATGCTCCAGTAGATCCGCATGGTGGTCGCGCCGTCCACCCGCGCCGACTCGACCAGCTCGTCGGGGACGGAGTTGACGATGAACTGCCGCATGTAGAACACGCCGAACGCGGTGACCAGGCCGGGCGCGATGACGGCGAGCAGGGTGCCGTTCCAGCCGAGCTTGCCCATCACGATGTAGAGCGCCACGATGCCGAGCTGGTTGGGCACGGTGAGGGTGAGCACCACGAACAGCATCAGCCAGCCGCTGCCCTTGAAGCGCAGCTTGGCGAACGCGAACCCGGCCAGCGAGCAGAAGAACAGCACCGAGGCGGTGACCACGGTGGAGACGATGAAGCTGTTGATCAGGCCGGCGGCGAAGAAGACGTCCTGGAGGGAGAAGACCTCCTCCAGGTTGACCAGGAACTGGTTGCCGGGCACGACCGCCGGGGGGATCTTCGCGAGGGCCTCGTCGTCGCTGGTGGCGATGACGAACATCCAGTACAGCGGGAAGACCGAGAACAGGATCGTCACGGCCAGCAGCAGGTACGTCCCGAGGCCCGCCGGGGTGTCCTGCGGGGCGCGGCCCATCAGCCGGGCCCGGCGGCCCCGGGGCGCGGGGGCCTGCTCCACGGGCCGCGGCGCGGTGTCGACACTCATTTGCGCCCTCCGGACAGGCGGCTCGTCAGCCAGGTGTTGATGCCGGCGACGACGAGGATGATCAGGAACAGGGCCCAGGACATCGCGGCGGCGTAGCCGAGGTTGAGGTCCTTCCAGCCCACCTTGTAGATGAGCTGGGCGATGGTCTGCCACTCGCCGTTCGGGCCGCCGGTGGCCGCCTGCGCGTTGAGGTCGAACAGCATCGGCTCGGTGAACAGCTGGAGGCCGCCGATGGTGGAGAGCACGACGGTGAACACGACGACCGGCTGGATCATCGGCACGGTGATCCGCCAGAGCTGCTTCCACGGGCCCGCGCCGTCGATGGCCGCCGCCTCGTAGACGTCGCGCGGGATGGACTGCATCGCCGCGAGGTAGAGCAGCGCGTTGTAGCCGATCCACTTCCAGTTGACCATGGTGGCGACGGCGATCCAGGAGTGCAGCTTGTCGGCCCGCCAGTCGATCGGGGCGTCGCCCCCGCCGAACGGGCCGAGCAGCCAGTTGGCCATGCCGAAGTCGCGGGAGAAGAAGACGCTGAACACCATCGTGGAGGCGACGATCGGCGTGACGTACGGCAGCAGGATGCCGACCCGCCACCAGGTCTGGGCGCGCAGCCTGCGGTTGAGCAGCGAGGCGATCACCAGGGCGAGCAGCAGCTGCGGCAGCGAGGAGAGCAGGAAGATGCCGAACGTGTTGTAGAGGGCGTTCCAGAAGTCCTCGTCGCCGGCGAGCCGGGCGAAGTTGTCGAACCCGGCCCAGTACGGCAGCGTCGGGTCGTCCAGCTCGTAGTTGCGCAGCGACACCACGCCGTTGAACAGCAGCGGGAACAGGCCGAAGACGGCGAACAGCAGGAAGAACGGCGCGATCATCAGGTACGGCATGTAGCGCATGTCGAAGCGGTACAGCCGGTTGCGCCAGGTGAGCCGCCGCTCGTCGGCCCCGGATCCGCCGGTGCCGCGCTCGGGCGCGGAGCGGGGGGACGGTGGCGCGGCGCGGGTGGTGGACATGGGGGACGCTCCAGGGCCGGTCGGACTGTGCGGGGGTGTCGGGGAGGGCGTTGCCCGGCCCCCCGCGCCGGGGGCGACGCGGAGGCCGGGGCGTCAGGACTTGCTGGCCTTCTCGGCCTCCTTGACCGCCTCGGCCCAGGCGGCGTCCGGCTTCAGCGTCCCGTTCTCCACCCGCCGGATGACGTTCTCCACGTTCACCCGCGTCGGGCCGTTCTTCTTGCCCTGGTACTGCGGGGTGAGGCCCTGCGCCATCTTCGGGAAGATCTGCCCGACCGGGGCGTCGTTGAAGAACGGGTTCTTGAACTCGGCGATCGCCGGGTCGGCGTAGAGGGCCGGCTGCGACGGCAGGTTGCCGACCTTCTTGAAGATCTCGATCTGCTGCTCCGGCTGCACCAGCCACTCCAGCAGCTTGTACGCCTCGTCGACGTTCTTGCTCTGCTTGGGGATGGTCAGGAACGAGCCGCCCCAGTTGCCGCCGCCGCCGGGCACGGCCGCGATGTCCCACTTGCCCTCGGTGCCGGGGGCGGTCTCCTTGATGTGCCCGAGCATCCACGCCGGGCAGGCGAGGACGGCGAACGCGCCGCTGGTGAAGCCCTTGTCCCAGTCGGCCTGGAAGCTGACGAGCTTGGCGGAGATGTCGGCCTGGAGCGCCTTGACGGTGTAGTCGAAGGCGACCTTCGGGCCGCCGTCCATCTGGAGCTGCTCCTGCTCGGTGTAGAAGCCGACCTGCTGCTGGCCGAGGATCGGGTTGAACAGGTTCGTGCCCGAGTCGATGAACTTCTTCTTGGTCTTGCCGGTGTACTGCTGGCCGACCTCGATGAACTTGTCCCAGGTGGGCCACAGCGCGGAGACCTGGTCGCGGTCGGTGGGCAGCCCGGCGGCGGCGAACAGGTCGGTGCGGTAGCACATGGCCAGGCCGCCGACGTCGGTGCCGAGGCCGATCTGGGTCTTGCCGTCGGCGGAGAGCGTCTGCTTCCACTTCCACGGCAGGTACTTGCTCTCGAGCGACCCGGCGCCCTTGTCGAGCAGGTTGACGAACTTGTCGGACTGGCCGCGGAACTGCACGGCGTAGCCCTCGTCGATGGCGGCGATGTCCGCCGCGCCCGAGCCGGCGACCAGCTTCTTCTGCAGGTCCTCGTGCTGGGCGTTGTACTCGCCCGAGTTGAGCTGGATCTTGACGTTGGGGTGCTCGGCCTCGTACTTGGTCTTGAGGTCCTGGAGCCCGAAGTCGCCCCAGAAATTGATCTTCAGGGTGACCGTGCCGCCACCCGCGTCGTCACCGCCGGTGGTGCTCCTGCCGCTGCACGCGGCCACCATGGTCAGGCCGACCGCCCCCACGGCGACCGCGCGGGCCCAGTGGCTCCAGGACCGTCTCATGTCTTCCTCCGAGCAAGATGGAAACGCTCCCGACATCGAGAGACGTTGACTGAACCGGATAAGTGACGCCACCGTACGGGCCGACCCCACCAGTGTCAACGGCCGGTTAACTGAGTGCCTGTTCCGTAACCTTTCGGTGTCCTGCGCAGGCTTAACCGCGCAAGCGCAGCCCCGGGGCCGCGCCACGCACGGGGCCCGGCCCCGACCGCCGGCCCCACCCGGTTGCAGTAGCGTGAGGGCCGCCGGCCACCCCGGCACCGTGCACCCGCCCCGGGGCGGGCCGAGCAAGTGGAGGAACACGCCGGTGAAGCGGCCGACCATCGCCGACGTCGCGCGGCGGGCCGGGGTCTCCAAGGGCGCGGTCTCGTACGCGCTGAACGGGCAGCCCGGCGTCTCCGAGGCGACCCGCCAGCGCATCCTGGCCATCGCCGCGGAGATCGGGTTCAGCCCGAGCAGCGCCGCCCGGGCGCTCTCCGGCGCCAGCGCCAACGCCGTGGGCCTCGCCCTGTGCCGCCCGGCCCGGATACTCGGCATCGAGCCGTTCTTCATGGAGCTGATCAGCGGCGTCGAGGCCGAGCTGTCCGCCCGCTCGTACGCGCTGACCCTCCAGGTGGTCGCCGACCCCGACGCCGAGATCGCGGTCTACCGCCGCTGGTGGGCCGAGCGCCGCGTCGACGGGGTCTTCGTCTGCGACCTGCGCACCGACGACCGGCGGGTGCCGGCGCTGGAGGAGCTGCAACTGCCGGCCGTGGTGATCGGCGGCCCCGGGCACACCGGCGGGCTGGCCCACGTCTGGTCCGACGACGCCACGGCGCTGGTCGAGACCGTGGAATACCTGGTCGCCCTGGGGCACCGCCGCATCGCCCGGGTCGGCGGCCTGCCCTCGCTGCTGCACACCGAGGTCCGCAGCGACGCCTTCACCGAGGTGTGCGCCCGGCTCGGGCTCGACGAGTCGGTCACGGTCTGGTCGGACTACACCGGCGAGGAGGGGGCCCGGGCCACCCGGCGGCTGCTCAGCTCCCCGCACCGCCCCACCGCCGTCATCTACGACAACGACGTGATGGCGGTGGCGGGCCTGTCCGTGGCCCAGGAGATGGGCCTGACGGTCCCCGGCGACCTGTCCATCGTCGCCTGGGACGACTCGCCCCTGTGCCAGCTCGTGCACCCGCCGCTGACGGCGCTGGGCCGGGACATCCCCGCGTACGGCGCGCACGCCGCCCGGCAGCTGCTCCAGGTGATCGCGGGCGAGCCGGTCAGCGGCGTGCAGGGCGAGACGGCGCACCTCACCCCCCGGGGCAGCACGGCACCACCCCGGGCACGGTGAGCCGGGCCAGGGTCGACTGAACCGGTTAAGCGGTCACCGGGACGCCGAAGGGAACTCCTCGAAGTACGCCTCCACCCGCTCGGCGGTCGCCGGGCGGGCCAGCGCGTGGCCCTGCCCGTACCGGCAGCCGGCCCGCGCCGCCGCGTCCACCTGCGCCGGGGTCTCCAGCTCCGCCGCGACGACCTCCAGGCCGAGGCGTTGGCCGAGGCCGACCACCACGTCGGTCAGCGGCGGCCGCACCGGCCCGCCCGCACCGGCCGCGTCGGGTCGGTGCGCGGACGACGCCGCCGGGGCCAGCTTCAACAGGTCGACCGGGAGCCGGCGGAGCTGGGCCAGCGAGGCGTGCTCGGCCCGGAACCCGTCCAGGGCCGTGCGGACGCCGAGCGACCGCAGCCCGGCGAGCCGGGCCACCACCGCCGGCAGCTCCGGGCCGACGCGGGGCTCGGCCACCTCGACCACCAGCCGGTCCGCCGGCACCCCGTGTGTGGCCAGCACCGCCGCCGTGCGGGGCAGGAAGTCCGGCGCGGTCAGCTCCCCCGGGGTGACGTTCACCGACATCCACAGCCGCCGGTCGCCGGCCGACCAGTCGGCGAGCTGACGGCACGCCCGGTCCAGCACCCAGCGGCCCACCTCGCCGATCAGGTCCAGGTCCTCGGCGACCGGCAGCAGCTCGGCCGGCAGCACCGTGCCCAGCACCGGGCTGCGCCAGCGCAGCAGCGCCTCCGTGCCCACCGGCAGCCGGTCGGCCAGCCCCAGCACCGGCTGGTAGACCAGGTCCAGCTCGCCCCGGGCCACCGCGCCGGGCAGCTCCCGCTCCAGGTCGAGCCGGCGCACCAGCTGCTCCTCCAGGTACGCGTCGTACCACTCGATGCGGTCCCGCCCGAGCTGGGCGGCCCGGCGGCGGGCCAGGTCCGCCTGGCGCAGCACGTCGTCGGGCCCCACGCCGCCGACCTCGGCCAGGCCGACGTTCGCCTGCAACCGGACCTCCTCGTCGCCCGCCATCCGGTACGGCTCCGCCAGCGCCGCCAGCAGCCGGGTGCCCAGCCCGTACGCGAGCACGGGGCCCACGTCGGTGAGCACCGCGAACTCGTCGCCCACCAGCCGGGCCACCAGGTCCTCCGGGCCGGCCACCGCCCGCAGCCGGCGGGCCACCTCGACCACGACCGTGTCGCCGAACGCGTGCCCGCGACCGTCGTTGACCGCGCCCAGGCCGTGCAGGTCGACCACCAGCAGCGCCCCCGACCCGCCCCGGCGGGCGCGCAGCTCGCGCAGCAGCTCCCGCCGGTTGGCCAGCCCGGTGAGCTGGTCGGTCGCGGCCAACTGGTGCACCGCGCGTTCCAACCGGCGACGCTCGCCGACGTCGCGCACGTGCAGCACGAGCGCGCGGACCTCGGGCACGCCGCGCTGGTCGCTCACCGTCGACTCGGTCTCCCGCCACGCCCCGCGCCCGTCGCGCATCCGCGCCGGCAGCAGCGTCGGACGGTCGCCGGCGAGCACCCCGTCGAGCAGCCGCGCGATCCGCCCCGCGTCGTCCGGGTGCAGCAGGTCGGCGAAGTGCCGGCCGAGCACGTCGGCGTCGGTGAGGGCGAAGAGCCGGGCCGCCGCCGGGGACTGCCAACGCACCCGCAGCGCGTCGTCCAGCAGCAGGATCAGGTCGTTGCCGCCGGAGACCAGCGCGCGGAAGTGCGCCTCCTGGGCGGCGAGCCGGCCGGCGTACCGACGGTTGTCGGCTGCGGAGATCAGCTCCCGGACGACCAGCGGGGGGATCACCGAGAGGCCGAGCAGGACCATGCCGGTGCTGAACGGGCCGTACGCGGCCAGGTGCCCGGCGGCGGCCAGGGTGGCGATGCCCGCGGGCGCGCTGACCCGGGGCCAGACCGGCGGCGGGCCCCCCGCCCGCCTCGGGTCGCCGGCGGCCACCCGCCGGACCCCGGCCGCGGTGAGCAGCACGCCGGCCACCAGCGGCGGCACGGTCGCCAAGGCCGCGCGGTCCGGCGCGCCGTAGGCCAGCAGCACGATCAGCGCGAGCAGGCCGAACTGGGCGGCCCCGGTGCCCAGGAGGCAGACCGCCGCGCCCGGGCGGCGTCGCCAGTCGGCCAGGGCCGCCACGCCGACCGCCGCGAAGCCGAACCCGCCGGACGCCACCGCGATCCGGGCGGCGAGCGGGGCCTGCTCCGTCGGCAGCAGCACCCAGGCGGCGAAGTGCAGGCTCAGGCCCAGGCTGACGATGTCCGTCGCGTGGCGCACCCGGGCGCGCGCCGCCAGCCGGGTGCGGCCGGGCAGCAGGAGCAACCCGACGGTGTGCAGCACGGCGGCGAGGCCGAGCCCCGCCGCGCCGACGGCGACGCGCAGTCCGGCGGCGACCAGCGGCAGCACCGCGACGGTCAGCCCGACGGAGAGCACCGCCGCGTGGAGCAGCCCGGCGGCGGGCCGCACCCGCGGGCCACGCCACGGGCCGGGTCGCGCGACGTCGTCTCCGGCGGGGTCACCGCCCCGGGCCGGGACGACCAGCCGGGACAGCCGGGCCCCGGCGAGGGCGCTGCCGGCGGCCCCGGCGAGCGCCACCACGGCCAGCGGCGGGACCGCGCCGGCCAGCCCGGCGAGGACGAGCAGCGCCACCGCCGCCAGCACCAGCAGGTCGGCGGGGCGCAGGCGGGGAACACCTGAGGGGTACGCGACGGGCACGGCGGTCGCCTTCGTGAGGGGGCACGGGCGGATGCGGTACGGCGGTGCGTCCCGGCACGGCGGTTGCGGTCGCCGGGCCGGGATGAGGGGCGGTGCCGCCCGGTGGACGGGCCCGCCAGCGGCATGGCATGGCGCGGCGGGTGAACGCGCCCAACACGGGAGAACGATTCATCGTCACCGCCGGACGCGGACGCGGCGGACCGGGTGGGCGTGATTCGGGTCACTGCCCCCCGCCGGCCATCCGCCGCCCGGCCGGCGGGTCACACCGGCCGGGTGGGATCATCTCCGGGTGCGTACCGAGACCGTCCGCTTCCGCCACAACCAGGCGATCCTGGTCGCGGCGGTGATCGCCTTCATCGGGGCCCTGCCGCTGGCCAGCGCCGGGTGGTATTTCGTGCCCGTGCTGCTCGTCCCGCTGGCGATCGGGGTCTGGGCCTGGCGGGCCGGCACCGAGGCCGACGCCCGGGAGCTGCGCCTGCGGGCGCTGGCCGGGCAGCGCCGGGTCGCCTGGGACCGGGTCGTCGAGCTGGGCGCCGACGCCCGGGGCCGGGCGGTAGCCCGGCTCGACGACGGCGAGCTGCTCGTGCTGCCCGGGGTGCGCGGCAGCGAACTGCCCCGGCTCGTCGCGGCCACCGGCCAGAACCTGCCCGGCCCGGCCGCCTGACCCCACCGCCGTGGGCCGGCCGGTCAGTAGCCGTCCGACACCGCGTTCACCAGCGGCTCCCCCGCGGCGAAGCGCCGGACCTGCTCGGCCACCAGCCGGTACGCCCGGGGCAGCAGCCCGCGCACCGAGCCGGCGACGTGCGGGGTCAGCAGCACGTTCGGCAGCTCCCACAGGGGGTGATCGGCGGGCAGCGGCTCCGGGTCGGTGACGTCCAGCGCGGCCCGCAGCCGCCCGGTCGCCAGCTCGGCGACCAGCGCGTCGGTGCGGGCCACCGGGCCGCGCGCGGCGTTGACCAGCAGCGCGCCGTCGGGCATCGCGGCGAGGAACTTCTCGTCGACCAGGCCGCGCGTCGCGTCGGTCAGCGGCACCAGCACCACCACCACGTCGGCCTCGGGCAGCAGCGCCGGCAGCTCGTCGACCCCGTGCACCCCCTCGGCGGGACGCGGCGTGCGGGCGACCAGGGTGAACGTCACCTCGAACGGGGCGAGCCGGGCCCGCACCGCCGCGCCGATCGAGCCCGCCCCGACGATGAGCACCCGCTTGCCGGCCAGCTCGTCGGTCGGGCAGAGCCGGTCGTAGGCCCACTCGCGGCGGGACTGGGCGAGGGCGAAGGCGGGGAAGCCGCGCACCTGGGACAGGATCGCGGCGACCACCCACTCGGCCGTGCCGACGTCGTGCACGCCGCGCGCGTCGCAGAGGGTCACCCCGGGCGGCACCCGGCCCGCCCAGGCGTCCGCGCCGGCCGAGAGGAGCTGCACCACCCGCAGGTCGGGCAACCTCCCGAGCAGGGCGGTGGCGTCCACGCCGGAGAGGAACGGCGGCACCCAGAACCGGACGCCGGCCACCTCGGAGGGCAGCCGCGACGGGTGCTCGGCCACCTCGACGGTGACCCCGGGCGGCACCTCGCCGAGGAGGGCGCGGCCGGCGGGATGCGGAATCCATACCTTCACGGACGCCGACGATAGCCGGTGCGGGCCCCGTGACGGCACCGCCGGGCGGCTAGGCTGGGCCGGGTGAGCACCGGAGCCCCGTACCCCCGCAAGAGCCCGCTGCGGGCGGCCGTCGCGGCGTCCTGCGCGGCGCTGCTGCTGGCCGCCGCCGGGTGCAGCTTCGGCGAGCCGGAGCCGGACCCGGCCGGCGAGCCGCCCAACCTGCCCACCCCGTCGGCCTCCGCGCCCGCCGGGGCCGGCCCGCAGGTGGTCACCACGGTGCTGGCCAAGGGGCTGCGGGTGCCGTGGGGCATGGCGTTCCTGCCCGACGGCGGCGCGCTGGTCACCGAGCGGGACAGCGGCCGGATCCTCCAGGTCGGCCCCGGTTCCTTGCGCGGCGGGCTGACGGTCACGGCGGTGCGGACGGTGCCCGGCGTGGTGCCCGGCGGCGAGGGCGGGCTCATGGGGATCGCGGTCTCCCCCGACTACGCGACCGACCAGACGATCTTCGTCTACCACACCGCCGCGAACGACAACCGGATCGTCAAGCTGGACCTGGACGGTTCGCCCACCCCGATCCTGACCGGCATCCCCAAGGCCGGCATCCACAACGGCGGCGGACTCGCCTTCGGCCCGGACGGCTTCCTCTACGCGAGCACCGGCGACGCCGGCGACCGGGAGGCCGCGCAGGACCAGAAGAACCTGGGCGGCAAGATCCTGCGGATCACCACCGCCGGCAAGCCGGCCCCGGGCAACCCGTTCGCCGGCTCGCCGGTCTGGTCCCTGGGCCACCGCAACGTGCAGGGCCTGGCCTGGGACGCCGGCAAGCGGATGTACGCCGTCGAGTTCGGCCAGAACACCTGGGACGAGATCAACCAGATCACCAAGGGCGGCAACTACGGCTGGCCCCAGGTCGAGGGCCAGGCCGACGACCGGCGGTACGCCGACCCGCTGGTGCAGTGGCGCACCACCGACGCCTCCTGCTCGGGCCTCGCGGCGACCGACCGGCTGCTGGTCACCGCCTGCCTGCGCGGGCAGCGGCTGTGGCTGGTCGAGCTG
Organism: Micromonospora sp. DH13; assembly: GCF_020873825.1. Classification (NCBI taxonomy): domain Bacteria; kingdom Bacillati; phylum Actinomycetota; class Actinomycetes; order Micromonosporales; family Micromonosporaceae; genus Micromonospora; species Micromonospora sp. DH13. Next base: position 8,046 of record NZ_JAHWGR010000038.1, on the reverse strand, counting down.
ACCGACACCGGCACGGTGCTCGGCCAGCCCCGGGAGCTGCTCACCCGCCGGTACGGCCGGCTGCGCGGCGCGGTCGCCGCCCCCGACGGGTCGGTCTGGGTCACCACCTCCAACCACGACGGGCGGGGCCAGCCGGCCCCCGAGGACGACCGGATCCTGCGGCTGGTCTTCACCGACGGCGGCGCGGGCCGCAGCTGACCCGCCGCCGCCAGCAGGGCCGGAATCCCGGGTTTGCCAAGATCCTTCACTGGGCAGGTCAGAATCTCAGCATGGACGGGCAGGAGAACGAAGAGCGCAGCGCCGGCGAAGCCGCGCCCCGCACGGCCGGGCGCGGCCGGGTCCGGCGGCTGGGGGTGGTCCTCGCCGTCCTGGTGATCTCCCTGGCCGGGGCGGTCATCGGCACCCTCGCCGGCGGGCGGGTGCACACCGACATCGGGCCGTTCCGCGCGGAGCTGAGCCTCACCCCGTCGCTGGAGGGCGGCACCACCGTCGACATCCCGCCGCTGGGCGCGCTCCAGCTCGACAGCCACGACGGGCCCACCCACCTCACCGTCGGCCTCGGGGCCCTCGACCAGCGGCGCACCGAGGCGCTGATCGACGACCCGGCGAGCATCAGCCGGGCCAGCCAGTCCGCCGTCACCGACGTCCGCAACGGGGTGCTGCGCCTCGGGCTACGCACCGTCGGCGCGGCCGTGCTGGTCACCCTCATCCTCGCCGGGCTGGTGTTCCGCGACACCCGGCGCACCGCCTGGGCGGGCGGGCTGTCGCTGCTGGTCACCGCCGGCAGCCTCGGCCTCGCCGCGTCCACCATCCGCCCGCAGGCGATCGAGGAGCCCCGGTACGAGGGGCTGCTGGTCAACGCCCCCGCGATCGTCGGTGACGCCCGTCGGATCGCCAACGACTACACGAAGTACGCCGAGCAGCTCCAGCGCCTCGTCGGCAACGTCAGCCAGCTCTACACCACCGTCTCCGCCCTGCCGGTGTACGAGCCGGCCCCTGGCACCACCCGGGTCCTGCACGTCTCCGACATGCACCTCAACCCGACCGGGTGGCAGCTCATCCGCACGGTCGTGGAGCAGTTCGGCATCGACGTGGTGATCGACACCGGCGACATCACCGACTGGGGCAGCGAGCCGGAGGCGTCGTTCGTCGGCTCGATCGGGCTGCTCAAGAAGCCGTACGTCTACATCCGGGGCAACCACGACTCGGGCAAGACGGCCGCGGCGGTGGCCCAGCAGCCCAACGCGATCGTGCTGAACAACTCGACCACCACCGTCGCCGGGCTGACCATCGCCGGCATCGGCGACCCCCGGTTCACCCCCGACAAGGAGACCTCCCCGGCCGGCAGCGGCCTCACCAGCGAGGTGGCCGACCAGGTGATCGGGGCCGGTGAACAGCTCGCCACCACGGTCCGCAACTCGCCCAAGCCGGTGAACATCGCGCTGGTGCACGACCCGGCGTCGGCAGGGCCGCTGTCGGGCACCTGTCCCCTGGTGCTCGCCGGGCACACCCACGCCCGGCAGGTCTCCAAGCTGCCGCAGGCGCCGGGCCAGATGCCGACGCAGCTGATGGTGGAGGGGTCCACCGGCGGCGCGGGGCTGCGCGGCCTGGAGGGCGAGAAGCCCACCCCGCTGTCGATGACGGTGCTCTACTTCGACAAGGAGAAACTGCTCCAGGCGTACGACGACATCACCGTCGGCGGCACCGGCCAGGCGCAGGTCAACCTGGAACGGCACGTGGTGCAGAACCCGAAGGCCGGCGACCAGGTGCCGGTCACCCCGACCCCGACCCGCTGACCCGGCCGCCCCGCCCACCCCGCTCGCCCCCACTCACCCCCGCCGCTCCGCTGCCCTCGCCGCCCGAGCGCCCGCGCGGGCCGTCGGTACGGGGCAGCACGGGCCCGGCCGGTACGGGGCAGCGGGCCCCCGACCTGCGGGCCGCGGACCTGCCGCAGGCATACCGCGGACCTGCTGCGGACCTACGAAGCCATGGCCAACCGTGACGGTGTGTTACTAAACAGCGCCTGTCAACCCACCCCGTCGCCCCCTTTGCTCTGCACCCATCGACGCAACAGTCACCCTCGGCAATCACCCCACCAGAGGTCGATCGGGGAGCGTCAACCGTTTCCGCAGATCAGCGGCAGTGTTGCGTCGATGGGTGCAGAGCAAAGGGAGGGCAAGGTGAGGTGAGGCCGACGGAGAAGGTCACGGAAAGCTACAGAGCGGCACTGACCACGGAGCGCAACGAACCGCAGCCCGTTAGGGGTAGGACCGGCGCGGCCGGCGGGACCGGCGCGGGGCAGCGGGCGGCAGCGGGCGCGGCGACGGAAGCCAGCGGAGGGCGGGGCGGGGGTCAGCGCAGCGAGAGGGCGGCCAGGGCCGCGTTGACGATGCTCCCGGGCAGCAGGTCGTGCAGCTCGTACAGCTCGCGGACGCTGCCCGACTGGCCGAACTCGTCCACGCCGAGCGGCACCGCCGGGGCCCCGACGGCCGAGCCGAGCCAGGCCATCGCGTGCGACGCGGCGTCGTGCACCGTCACCACCGGCACCCGGTCGACGAACGCCGACCGCAGCGCCCCCGGCACGCTCGGCACGGTGGCCGTCCGCACCCCTTGGCGCAGGGTGCGCTGCCACGCCCGGTAGAGGCGGTCCAGGCTGGTCACGTCCACCACGTGCGCGGCCACGCCCTCCTCGGCCAGTTCGGCGGCGGCGGCGAGCACCTCCGGCAGCACCGCGCCGGAGGCGGCGAGCTGCACCACCGGCGCGTCGGCCAGCTCCGGGTGCGCCGCGTGCGCGTCGACCAGCCGGTACGCCCCGGCGACCGCCTGCCGGCGCAGCACCGCGTCGCCGAGCCGTGCCCTGGCCGCCTCGAAGGGCGCCTGGTCGATCGGGCGGGTGCTGAGCCGGAAGTAGTACGCCCCGTCCTCGACCGGCGCGGCCGTGCTGGCCGGCGTGCCCCCGGCGGCGATCTGCCCGAGGGCGTCGCAGAGCAGCCAGTCGAGGGTGGCCGCGTACGCGGGCTCGACGAACGTCACCCCGGGCAGCTCCAGCCCCACCGACGCGGTGATCGTGGACTGGTGCGCGCCGCCCTCGGGAGCCAGGGTGATGCCCGACGGGGTGCCGGCGACCACGAACCGGGAACCCGAGTAGGTGCCGTAGAGGAACGCGTCGAGGCCGCGCAGCACGAACGGGTCGTAGACGGTGCCGACCGGCAGCAGCGGCTGCCCCGACAGGTCCCACGACAGGCCGAGCTGGCCGAGTAGCAGGAACAGGTTCATCTCCGAGATGCCCAGCTCGATGTGCTGCCCAGCGGGGCTCTCGGTCCAGCGCAGCATCCGGTCCTCCGTCCAGGACCGCTGCTCGGTCGGGGCGAACACCCCCGTCTTGTTGATGAACCCGGCGAGGTTCGTCGAAGTGGCCACGTCGGGCGCGGTGGTCACCAGGTAGGGGGCGACGCCCTCGTCGCGGGCCAGCTCCACCAGCACCCGACCGAAGACCTCCTGGGTGGAGACGGGCCGGTTCGCGCGTACCCTCGTGGTTTCCGGAACGGCGACCGGCAGCGCCCGCCCGGCCGGCGGTCGGGACAGCGCCTCCCGGCGCGCGCCGGCCCGGATGCCGGCCGGCGACGCCGGGTCGAGGCGGTCCCACTCGGTGGCGGGGGTCAGGCCGTGGGCCGCGCGCAGCTCGTCGACCTGCGCGGTGGTGAGCAGCGCCGAATGGTTGCGGGGATTGCCGGCGATGGGCAACCCCCAACCCTTCACGGTGTACGCGAAGACGACGCTGGGCCGGTCGGTGACCGCGTCGCACTGGGCGTACGCGTCGAGCATCGCCTGCAGGTCGTGCCCGCCCAGGTCGGTGACCAGCGGGGCCAGTTCGTCGTCGGTGACGTCGGCGATCAGCTCGGCGATGCCGGCCGGCGCGCCGTCGCAGAACCGCTCCCGCAGCGCCGGCCCGGCCAGCCCGAACAGCGACTGGTACTGCTCGTTGGGCATCGCGTCGATCCAGTCGCGCAGCGCCTCCCCGCCCGGCCGCGCGTACGCCTGCGCGAGCCGGCGGCCGTACTTGACCTCGACGACGTGCCAGCCGGCGGCCTCGAACTGGCCGCGCCACTGGTTGATCCGCACCCCGGGCACGACCCGGTCGAGGGACTGCCGGTTGAAGTCGACCAGCCACATCACGTTGCCCAGGCCCGTGGTGGCGGGGTCGGCGACGGCCTCCCAGATGTTGCCCTCGTCCAGCTCGGCGTCGCCGATCAGCGCCACGAACCGGGAGCGGGGGCGCGCGCCGAAGTGCGCGTCGACGTACCGGCGGGTGACGGCGGCGAACAGCGGCGCGGCGGCGCCGAGGCCGACGGAGCCGGTGGAGAAGTCGACGCCGTCGGGGTCCTTCGTGCGCGACGGGTACGACTGGAGGCCACCCCGGGCGCGCAGCCGCGTCAGGTACGACCGGTCGAGGTTGCCGAGCAGGTATTGAATCGCGTGGAACACCGGCGAGGCGTGCGGCTTCACCGCGACCCGGTCGGCGGCGTCGAGGTGCGCGAACCACAGCGCGGTCATGGCCGTGACCAGCGACGCGCTGGACGCCTGGTGCCCGCCGACCTTCACCCCGTCGCCGGTGTCCCGGTCGTGGTTGGCCGCGTCGACGATGCGGGTGGCGAGCCAGAGCACCCGGCGCTGGATCTCGTCGAGGACGTCGAGGTCGTGCTGGTTCACGGGGTGCTCCATCCGGGCGTCGCCGTTGACGCCTCGCGAGGGGGTGGGGGTGGGGGTGCGGGTGTTAGGAGGGGGCCCTTCCTATACAGAAAGCGTTAACAAGGGCCCCCTCCTTGCGTCTCAGGCGCCGAGGCGGGAGAGGATCAGCTCGCGGACCGTCTTCGCGTCGGCCTGGCCGCGGGTGGTCTTCATGACCGCGCCGACCAGCGCGCCCGCCGCCGCGACCTTGCCGCTGCGGATCTTCTCGGCGATGTCCGGGTTGGCGGCGATCGCCTCGTCCACGGCGGCGGTGAGCGCGCCGGTGTCGGAGACGACCTCCAGGCCCCGGGCGGTCATGATCTCCGTAGGCGAGCCCTCGCCGGCCACCACGCCCTCCAGGACGCTGCGGGCCAGCTTGTCGTTGAGCTTGCCCGCGTCGACGAGGCCCTGCAGCTCGGCGACCTGCACCGGGGTGGCCCCGACGTCGGCCAGCTCCACGCCCGTCTCGTTGGCCCGGCGGGACAGCTCGCCCAGCCACCACTTGCGGGCGGCGGCGGGGGTGGCCCCGGCGGCGACGGTCGCCTCGATCAGCTCGACCGCACCCGCGTTGAGCACCGACTGCATGTCGGCGTCGGACAGGCCCCACTGCTCCTGGAGGCGGCGGCGGTGCAGCCGGGGCAGCTCCGGCAGGGCCGCCTTCAGCTCGGCCACCCAGGCGGCGTCCGGGGCGAGCGGCACCAGGTCCGGCTCCGGGAAGTAGCGGTAGTCCGTCGCGGTCTCCTTCGACCGGCCCGGGGTGGTGTCGCCGGTGTCCTCGTGGAAGTGCCGCGTCTCCTGGGTGATCCGGCCGCCCGCGTCGAGCACCGACGCCTGCCGCAGCATCTCCGACCGGACGGCCCGCTCCACCGAGCGCAGCGAGTTGACGTTCTTGGTCTCGGTGCGGGTGCCCCACTCCTGGCCGGGCAGGTTGAGGGAGGTGTTGACGTCGCAGCGCAGCGACCCCTCCTCCATCCGCACGTCGGAGACGCCCAGCGAACGGATCACGTCACGCAGCTCGGTGACGTACGCGCGGGCCACCTCGGGGGCCAGCGCCCCGGTCCCGGGGACCGGCTTGGTGACGATCTCCACCAGCGGGATGCCGGCCCGGTTGTAGTCGACCAGCGACTCCGTCGCGCCGTGGATGCGGCCGGTGGCCCCGCCCACGTGCAGGGTCTTGCCGGTGTCCTCCTCCAGGTGCACCCGCTCGATGCCGATGCGCACCAGCTCGCCGCCCACCTCGACGTCGAGGTAGCCGTCGACGCAGAGCGGCTCGTCGTACTGGCTGATCTGGAAGTTCTTCGGCATGTCCGGGTAGAAGTAGTTCTTCCGGGCGAACCGGCACCACGAGGCGATCGAGCAGTTGAGCGCCAGGCCGATCCGGATCGTCGCCTCGATCGCCGCCTTGTTGGCCACCGGCAGCGACCCGGGCAGGCCCAGGCAGACGGGGCAGACCCGGGTGTTGGGCTCGCCGCCGAAGTCCGTCGGGCAGCCGCAGAACATCTTGGTGTTCGTGCCCAGCTCGACGTGGGTCTCCAGGCCGATCACCGGCTCGTAGCGGGCGACGACGTCGTCGTACGCGGGCAAGGTCGTGGTGCTCATCGGTGCTCCTGCCTCACAGTGCCGGTGGGGTGAACGTGCCGACCGCGGACTCCAGCGCGGCGGCGACCCGGTACATCCGGTCGTCGGCCATCGTGGGGGCCATGACCTGCAGGCCGACCGGCAGCCCGTCGGAGAGGCCGCACGGCACCGAGATGCCCGGCCCGCCGTACAGGTTGGTCGGGATGGTGTACAGGTCGGCCAGGTACATCTGGTACGGGTCGGAGGTGCGCGCGCCGATCGGGAACGCCACGAACGGGGTGGTCGGCGAGATCAGCGCGTCGACCCGCTCGAACGCGGCGGTGAAGTCGCGGGTGATCAGGGTGCGGACCTTCTGCGCCTGCCCGTAGTAGGCGTCGTAGTAGCCCGAGGAGAGCGCGTACGTGCCGAGCATGATCCGGCGCTTGACCTCGGGGCCGAAGCCGGCGTCCCGGGTCAGCGACATGACCTCTTCCAGGGACCGGTTGCCGTCGTCGCCCTCGCGCAGCCCGAACCGGACGCCGTCGAAGCGGGCCAGGTTCGAGGAGCACTCGCTCGGGGCGATCAGGTAGTACGCCGGCAGCGCGTACTTGAAGTGGGGGCAGGACACCTCGACGATCTCCGCGCCGAGCTTGGCCAGGGCGTCGACGGAGTCGCGGAACGCCGCCGCGACGCCCGGCTCCGCGCCCTCGCCGGAGAACTCGGTGACCACGCCCAGCTTCACGCCGGTCAGGTCGCCGGTCGCGCCGAGCCGGGCGGCGGCGACCACGTCGGGCACCGGCTGCGGGATGGAGGTGGAGTCGCGCGGGTCGTGGCCGCCGATGGCCGCGTGCAGCAGCGCCGCGTCAAGCACCGTACGCGCGCACGGGCCGGGGGTGTCCAGCGAGGAGGAGAACGCCACCAGGCCGTAGCGGGAGGTGCCGCCGTAGGTGGGCTTCGCGCCGACGGTGCCGGTGACCGCGCCCGGCTGGCGGATCGAGCCGCCGGTGTCCGAGCCGATGGCCAGGGGCGCCTCGTACGCGGCGAGCGCGGCGGCGCTGCCGCCACCGGAGCCGCCGGGGATGCGGTCGGTGTCCCACGGGTTGCGGGTCGGCCCGTACGCCGAGTATTCCGTGGAGGAGCCCATCGCGAACTCGTCCATGTTGGTCTTGCCGAGCATCACCGTGCCGGCGGCGCGCAGCCGCTGCACGATCGTCGCGTCGTACGGCGGGCGCCAGCCTTCCAGGATCTTCGACCCGACGGTGGTCGGCACGCCCTTGGTGGTGAGCACGTCCTTGACGGCGACCGGCACGCCCGCGAGGGGGCCGAGTTCCTCACCGGCGGCCCGGCGCTCGTCGACGGCGCGGGCGGCGGCGAGCGCGCCGTCGGCGTCGACGTGCAGGAAGGCGTTCACCCGGTCGTCGACGGCGGCGATGCGGTCCAGGTGGGCCTGGGTCACCTCGACGGCCGAGGTCTGGCCGCCGGCGACGAGGCCGGCGATCTCGACGGCGGTCAGCTTGGTCAGGTCGGTCATGACGCCACATCCTCGTCCAGGATCCGCGGGACGCGGAACCGCTGCTCCTCGGCGTCGGGCGCGCCCGACAGGGCCTCGGCCGGGGTCAGGCCGGGCACCACCACGTCCTCGCGCAGCACGTTGGTCAACGGCACGGAGTGGGACGTCGGCGGGATGTCCGCCGCGGCGACCTCGCCGACCTGGGCGACCGCCTGGAGGATCGTGTCGAGCTGGCCGGCGAAGGTGTCCAG